>NZ_JBHWGV010000007.1:141958-148769 GCF_042732955.1 Kitasatospora sp. NPDC059747
GCGTCTGAGTGTCGGTGGCGGGGGCAGAGAGAGCGGGGTCGGCGACACCACCCCCCCCCCGCCGCGCCCGGAGCGCGGTCGTGCGGGGCCGGGCGGCAGGCGCCGCCCCACGAGATCGACTACAAGCGGCCGTTGGTGCACCGCCCGGAGCCGGTGACCATCGAGACCTGGGTGACCAAGATCGGTGTCGCCTCGCTGACCGTGGCGTACGAGATCAAGGACACCACCGAGGACGGCGGCGACATCGTGTACGTCCGCGCCTCCACCGTGGTCGTGCCCTACGACCTGGCCGAGCAGCGCCCGCGCCGGATCTCCGCGGTGGAGCGGCAGTTCCTGTCCCGCTTCGTGGACGAGTCCGTCCCGGCGCAGCAGGGCGAGCTGAAGGCCGAAGCGGCCGTCGCCGTCGCCTGAGCGCAGAACCCGAGCGCAGAACCTGAGCGCAGAAACCTCCTACCGATACCGATGAGAGCCGAACCGCGTTGACCACCACCGACCGCCTCGCGCTGACCGACGCCGGCGAGGCCGCCGACCTGTCCGCCTTCCTGCTGCGCCTGCTGCGCTTCGACAAGGCGGCGGCGGTGCGGTTGCAGGCGGTGGCCCCGGCCGGGGGCGAGGGCGTGCTGGCGGTCTTCGGGCGGCTGCCGCTGGGCGGTTCGGGCGCGCTGGCGATCCGCACCGCGCGGCTGACCGGCCTCGGCGAGCCGGTCGACCGGACCGTCTCGGCGGGCCAACTGCTGGACGCCGTCGACGCGGGGACGGGCGCGGTCGCGCTGCCCGCGCCGGTGACCGGCCCGGCCTGGGCCGGGCTGCTGCCGCCGCGCACCGGCTGGCGGCCGGTCGGGGAGCCGGCGGTGGCCCGGGTGTACCCGGAACTGATGGCCGGCGTGCGGGAGTTCCGCGAGCGCAGCGAGGCCGTCCCGGAGCACCACCGCAGCCGCGCGGTGCTGGACGAACTGGCCGACGAGATCTGGTCCCGCCCGGTGGCGGCGCTGCCGGAGCTGCCGCTGCGGGCGGTCCACGCGGCGTACGTGATCGGCTTCCTGAAGCCGGACGCCCCGCTGACCGTGCACCGGGCCGGCGGCTGGCTGCGGCTGAGCGCCCCGGCCGGGTCGGTGGCGGTCCGCACGGCGGCCGCGCCGGGTGCGGGGCTGGGGCTCAGCCCGCTCAGGTAGGTCCGCTCGGGCAGGGCTGCAGGGGCAGGGCCGCTCGGGCAGGTCCGCGCAGGTAAGTCCGCTCGGGCAGGGCCGCAGGGGCCGATCAGCCCTCGGCGTTGATCAGCCCTCGGTGTTGATCATCGAGGCGGCGGCGTAGGTGAGGTAGTCCCACAGCTGCTGCTCGTCCTCGGCGGGGAGGGCGAGTTCGTCGACGCCCGCGCGCATGTGCGTGAGCCAGGCGTCGTGGGCCGCGCGGTCGACCTTGAACGGCACGTGCCGCATGCGCAGCCGCGGGTGGCCGCGGTGCTCGCTGTAGGTGCGCGGGCCGCCCCAGTACTGCATGAGGAAGAGGACCAGGCGCTCCTCGGCCGGGCCGAGGTCCGCCTCGGGGTACATCGGGCGCAGCAACTCGTCCTCGGCGACGCCCTGGTAGAACCGGTGGACCAACCGCCGGAAGGTCGGCTCGCCGCCGACCTTGTCGAAGAAGCTCTCCTCGCTGAGCGTGCCACGCCGGATCTCATTCACCCGACCATGGTCGCAGACGCCGACGGGGCCGTACACCGGGACCAAAGGCGTACGACCCCGCGGGGTTGGGCCAGTGCCGTGGCACTGCCGGGGAGCGACGGTCAGACGTCGTCCCACTTGAACAGCTTCGCCGAGATGAGCGTCAGCACGACGGCGAAGCCCAGCAGGATGCCCATGGCGGGAAGTGCGTCCATGACGCCGCCGCCGCGGCTGAGCACGGACCCGGCGGCGTCGACCAGGTGCCGCAGCGGCAGCACCTCGGAGATGGTCTTCAGCCAGCCCGGGGCGTCGTCCATCTTGAAGAAGGAGCCGGAGAGGAACGACATCGGCAGCACGATGATCTGCGAGATGCCGTTGGCCGCCTCCTCGGTCTTGGCGATCGAGCCGGCCAGCAGGCCGATCGACATGAAGGCGATGGTCGCGCAGACCACCAGCGGGATGATCAGCCACCAGTCGCCGCTGAGCTTGAGCCCGAAGTACGGCGTGGTGGCGACGACCAGGAAGATCGCCGTCTGGGCGAGGGCGGTGACCACCGACACCACGACCCGGGAGGCGATGACCGAGAAGGCGCTGACCGGGGCGAGCCGCAGCCGGCGGAGCACCTTCTGCTTGCGCCAGCCGACCAGGGTCAGCGAGGCGCCGAACACGGCGCCGGTGGCGACGGCCCAGCCGAGCAGGCCGGGGGTGAGGAACTGGATCGGCTTGAGCGACTGGTCCTCGACCTGGGTCGCGTCCAGCGAGAACGCCGGCGGCTTGCCGGTGGCCTGCTGGTAGGCGGCCTGGTTGGCCTGCTGGACGATCGCGTTGAGGATGCCCTGGACGGAGCCGGCGCGGACCTGGTCGGCCGCGCTGAAGTGCAGCTCGATCCTGCCGTCCGGGCCCTGCTCGATCAGCGCGTCGAGGTCGCCCTTGCGCACCTTGGTGAGCGCGGCCGCCTCGTCGTCGGTCCTGGTGATCTCCAGGACCTTGTCGAGCTCCGCGCGGCCCTCGCCCTGCACCGAGTCCAGCACCTGCACGGCGCCGACCTGGGCGACCTTGGCGTGCGGGCTGGTGGCGCCCTTGAGCAGGGTGCCGAACAGCAGCAGGAACATCAGCGGGAACAGCATGACGAAGAAGACGGCGCTGCGGTCGCGCTTGAACGACAGCAGCATCGAGCGCGACAGGCTCCAGAAGGCGCTGACCCGCTCGTTGTCCGCGGCGGCGTCGGCCGCACCGCCGCGCTGGGCGGGCACCTTCGGCTCGGTGGACTGGGTGGCGGTCATGCCCGGTACTCCCGTCCGGTCAGCTGGAGGAAGACGTCCTCCAGGGTGGCGCCGCGCACTTCGAGGCCGCGCAGGGCGTTGTGCTCGGCGAGGACGGCCAGGATCGGGGCCGGGAGGCGGGTGGAGAGGGACAGCGTGGTGCCGTCGTCCTCCAGGGAGGCGATGTCGGCGCCGGCCGCGGTGAGCAGGTCGCGCGCCCGGTCGAGGGCGAGCTGGCCGGACTCGACGCTGATCCGGACGGTGTCGTCGATCTCGCGGATCAGTGCCGCGGGGGCGCCGGTGTGCAGGATCTTGCCGTGGTCCATGATCGAGACCCGGTCGCAGAGGATCTCGGCCTCGTCCAGGTAGTGGGTGGTCAGGACGACGGTGCGGCCCTCGCGGTTGATGTCCCGCAGGAGGTCCCAGAGGTTGCGCCGGGCCTGCGGGTCGAGGCCGGTGGTGGGCTCGTCGAGGAAGACGAGCTCCGGGTCGTGGGCGAGCGCGCAGGCGATGGACAGGCGCTGGGCCTGGCCGCCGGACATCTGCTCGGTCATCACCCCGGCCTTGTCGGCGAGGCCGACGCGCTCCAGCATCGCGTCGGCCCGCTTGGGGCCGACCCCGTAGAACGACGCGAAGGTGCGGATGGTCTCCCGGGCGGTGAGCTTGCGGAAGAAGGCGGAGGCCTGGAACTGCACGCCGATGCGCGGCAGCAGCTGCGGGTTGCGCGGCCAGGGGGCCATCCCCAGCAGCTCGATCCGGCCCTCGTCGGGCTTGCGGATCCCTTCCAGGATCTCCAGCGTGGTGGTCTTCCCGGCGCCGTTGGGCCCCAGGATTCCGTAGAATTCGCCGGCTTCGACCGTGAGTGACACCCCGTCGACAGCCTGCACGTCCCCGTACCGCTGACGGATGCCGTCAGCGGATATAGCTGCAGTCATGAGCCCAGAGCGTAGGGCTTTCGTCTGAAAATATGCACATCGGCGACCAGAGATTTGTGCATTGTTTGAGGAACCGGGAAAACGCAGGGCCGGGCGGATTTTCCGATCCGCCCGGCCCTGTTGACCGTTGGTCAGGCGCGGTGCACGGTGATGGTCGTCCAGGCGCCGATGTGGATCCGGTCACCGTCGTTCAGCGGCACGGCGACGTGCGGCGCGATCGGCTCGGAGCCGCCGTTCACCGTCGTGCCGTTGGTCGAGTCCTGGTCGACCAGCACCCAGCTGCCGTCCGCCTGCTCGGCGAGCAGCGCGTGCTGGTGCGAGGCGCCCGGGTCCTCCGGCGGCACCGACAGGTCGATCTCCGGGACGGTGCCGCGGTGCTGGCTGCGCCGGCCGATCCGCAGCTGGCCGCGGCCGGTCAGCGGGACGCGCCGCTCGGGGCAGTACGGCGGGAAGAACAGGCCGGCCGCCTCGGGGCCGCTGCGGGCCATCATCTCGGTGAAGTACTCGCGGTCGGCCGCGACGACGGCGATCCAGTTGGTCCGCACCGGCTGCGGCGGGACGGCGGCGTGCTGCTGCGGATCCGGCTGCGCCGGCATCGGCGGGGCCAGGTTGAACGACGTGCCGAAGTCGCGGTTGCCCGGGTCGGCGTAGACCGGGCCGGAGTCCTCGCGCACCGGGGCCTCCGGGAAGGCGGCCTCGGGGTAGCCGTTCTCGGGCGGAGGGTAGCCGTAGGTGTGCGGCTGCACGGGCGGCTGCGGCTGCGACGGCATCGGCTGCGACGGCATGGGCTGGGCCGGAGCGTGCGGCTGAGCCGGCGCGTGCGGCTGAGCCGGCGCGTGCTGGTGGACGGGCGGCTGCACCGGGGCCGGTGCCGGGCCGCCGTACGCCGCCGGGATGTTCAGCGGCGCGGGCGCCTGCGCGGGCGGGGGCACCGGGGCGTGCCCGGCCGGGGCCTGCCGGCGCGAGGGGGTGGACAGGTCGTAGTCGTACCCGCACTCCTCGCAGAACCGGCCGGTCTGCGGGCTGCGGCAGATCGGGCAGACCGTCAGGCCCTCGGTCAGGCCCTGCGGCGCCGGGGCGGGCGGGGGCGGCGGCACCGCGCCCGGCGGCATCGGCGGCATCGGCGCCCCGTACGGTGCACCCCCGTGCTCCGGGTGCCCGGCGGGTGCGCCGGGCACGGGTGCGGCTCCGTACGCCCCCGGGTGGGCTCCGGGCGGGGCCGGGGGCGGCGGAGTCATCGGAAAGCCGCAGAAGTCGCACCAGTCCTCGGCCTGCGACTCATGGCCCCTCGGGCAGATCGGCATCAGGTCCCCCTCAGTTCGTGCCGGCTTGGGGCGGCGGTCGCGCCGGGCGGCGGCCCGGTCACGTCTTCAGCGGTAGCGGTCACTTCTTCACACGTACGGTCTTCGTCGACCGGGTCTCGAGGGTCATCGAGTCGGCCTCGCTCACGTTCTTACGGAACCGAACCGTACCCTCCTTGGCGTCGACGACGTCCACCACCTTCTGGAGCAGCTTGTAGGTGCCCTCGTTGCCGGTCGCGTGGGCGATCCGGACGGCGGCGCCGAGCTTGGCGGTCGCGGTGTCGACGTCCCCGGCGCGGTGCGCCTCCAGGCCCTCCTGGATGGAGGAGGCGAGCTCGGCCTGGCCGGTGTAGTGGGCGACCTGCGGGCTGATCCGGGTGGAGGAGGCGAGGTCGTCCGTCCAGACGGCCTTGACCAGGCCCTGGGAGAGCACCTCGGGGGTGCCGCCGGCGGCCTGCGGGGGCAGCACGAGGCTGACCCGGGCGGCGAGCATCTCGTTGCCGACCGAGGCGGCCGGGACCTCGACGCACACGTGGTAGTCGCGGCTCTCGTCGCCCCAGGAGCCGGTCGGGTAGTCGCCGGCCCGCGGCCCGGCCTCGGCGCGCCGGGCGGTGAGGTCCTCGACGCTCGGGGCGACCTGCTTGACGAACTTGACCGAGGCGTTGGCCGGGGTCCAGATCCGCAGCGCGACGTCGGCGACCTGCTTGCCCATGGCGCCGGCCATCATCGAGCGGAAGTCGTCGGCGAGGCCGCCCGGTTCGGCGACGATGTCGACGGTGCCGAGCAGCGCGGAGGAGATCGTGCGCAGCTCGTCGATCCGCCAGTCGGTGCCGACGCCGCGGCAGTCGGCGGTGAAGTGGCCGGTGACGCGCTCGATGTTGCGGGCGAGGTCCTGCGCCGACTCGTGCTCGTTGTTGCCGTCGGTGAGCAGGATGGCGTGCCGGATGGAGATGTCGCGGCGGGTCAGGAAGAGCTTGTCGGCCTTGGCGAGCCAGGTGCCCATGGCGGTCCCGCCGGCCGCGGTGAGGCGGCGCAGGGACTCCTTGGCGTGTTCGCGGGTGGTGGCGGAGGCGGTGGCGAGGGTGCCGTCGCCGGGGTAGATGTCGCGGGCCTCGTGGGTGCCGGCGACGACCGCGAAGGCGGTGCCGTCGCGCAGGGCGTCGATGGCGGCGGCGGTGGCCTCGCGGGCGCCGTTGATCTTGCTCTTGGGGTAGTCCATCGAGCCGGAGCAGTCGACCAGGATGACCACGGCGGCGGTGCCGGCGGCCCCCTGCGTCCCGGCGTCGGCGACGCCGAGCGGGCGGCCGCCGGTGGTGCCGCCGCCGGTCGCGGTGACGGTGACGATGGCGTTGACCTCGCGGGCACCGTCGGCGAGGAACTCGTTCTGGAAGATGTCCACGTCGAACCTGGGCAGGTTCGGCTTAGCCAGTGTTGCCATGGGCCGGTGGCTCCCGTCGGGATGAAGGGTTGATGCGGGATCGGTCGGTGCACCCGCCCGGCGCTCGGGCCGGGCGGGGCGGGCGGGACGGACCGTCGGGACGTCAGGCGGTCGGCGGGTGCGGCGGCTGCGGCGGGACGGGCGGCACCCCGGGGGCCCCCGGCGGGCCGGCCGGCGGCGCGGGCGGTGCCGGCGCAGTCTCTTATACACATAACCC
>NZ_JBHWGV010000008.1:0-147496 GCF_042732955.1 Kitasatospora sp. NPDC059747
CACCGGCTTCGTCGTCCCGAACAGCTGGTCGGCCTCGGGCGCCTTGTAGAACGCGCTCAGGGCGCCGAAGCTGGTGTGCACGTCCCCGGCGGCCGAGGCGATCTTCGCCCCGCCCGTCGAAATCGACTTGACCTTCTCGTCGAGCGTGCCCAGGTTGCCCGTGAAGACCGGCACCTCGGCCGGGTTCACCGGATTCTCGTCGCTCACTTGCCCTTGTCCTCCGGCTGGATGCCGAGCGCCTTGAGGTCCACGGACTTCGCCGCGTCCTGGGCGTTCTTCGCGGCGGTCAGGTCGCCGGCGATGTACTCGTTGACGGCCTTGACCGTGCCGGTCAGGCAGGCCTCGATGCGCTCCGACATCGACTTCAACTCGGCCTGCCGGCCTTCCAGGTACTGCGAGAGGGCGGCCGCGACCGGGCCCATCGCGCCGTGCGACAACGAGGGTGCGCCCACGGGCACCGGGCCCTGGACCTCGACCGTCGCATGCGATCCCGGCACCGCCGTACCGGCGGCCTGCGCTGCCGCCTGCATGTCCGTCACCAGGTTGTTCAGCGCCGTCGAGAGGTCGCCGGCGTGTCCGCCGACGATCTTCAACTGGCCCTGGACGCCCTGCGGCTGGATATCCCAGTCACCCGCCATGTCGAGCTCCCCCGTTGTCCGTGCCTACTGGATCGGCCCGTGTCAGCCGATGTTGTCGACCGCGGTCTTGGCGCGGGCGACCGTCTGCTGCGCGGTGCTGTCGTTCTCCTCGAGCGTCTTGCGCAGCAGCGAGATGATGTTGCGCACCTCCTGGGAGACGTTCTTCCAGCGCAGCTCCTTGGCGTGGTACTCCTCGGACACGCCGTCGGCCTGGAAGTCGCCCATGACGGCCTTCACCTGCGCGTCACGCGCGGTCATCACCTGCTCCAGCTGCCCGATCACGCCCTGGATGTTGCGCTGCGCCTCGGACGAAGCACCGTGGTCGTAGGAACGACGGTCCGAACCCCCGCCACCGGCCATGACAGATCACACTCCCCGTTGAAGAACCTGCTGAAGAACCCGTTGAAGAACCTGCAGAGGACCTTGCGGAGCGCACCCTGCAGAGAAGGAACCGACGACCCGGTCGCGGTCAGCGGGCGCCGAAGCGCGCCGCGTCGAAGCGCGCGGACGTCATGTTCGTCTTCGCGTTCTGGCCCTGCTCCTGGTCACCCTGGCCGAAGGCCTGCTCCATGCCCGACTGACCGCCCAGGATCGCCGACAGCGACGAGTTCAGCGCGTTCGCGATCTCGTCCGCCCGCGACTTGAAGCTGTCGAACATCTGCTTGCCCTGACCGTTGAACTTGCCCTCCAGCGGCTCCGCCGCCGCCACGAGCTGCTTGACCAGCGCACCCAGATCCTGGTTCGAGGTCTTCGACCCCGACATCAGCGTCTGCAGCGCCTGGTTCCCCATGTCGAACTTCATACCGCTCCCCCGTCCGCTCGACGAATCGTAAGTATGTCCATTTCTATCAACCTATATCCCGCCCGCAAGGTGCGGCCCCCGGCTTGTGACCAACGTATGACACACCACCAGGCGTGTTGCCGCCGGTCGCCGCCGAGGCCTTCACTCACCCTTCAAATGCCGCACCAGACGCTCGAATTCCGTCCACCCGGAGAGGTCGGACGGATCCCCGGGCATCGGGTAGTAGTAGGCCGGCCGGGCCTTCGGACCCAGTCTGACAGGCTCCGCCGACAGCGGCGTCCGGCGGGCGCGGTCGTCCGGGACGGCCCGGACCTCCTCCGCGCCGAGCACGAAGGCCAGCGGCACGCCGGGGCCCTCGAAGTACGCGGGCACCGCCAGGTCGCGGCGGGCGCGGCGCAGCTGGAGCAGCATCGACTTGAGCCGGTGGCGGGTCACCAGTGCCTCGGCCATCCGCGGCAGGACGTCCAGCGGCGGCTCCTCGCCGGGCCCGTAGCCGAAGGCGAGGGTCACCTCCTCCTCGACGCCGGACTTGGTGCGGGTGACCTTCAGCGTGGCCAGGCCGGGGCGTTCGGGGCCGCCGACGACGACGAACCAGGTGGGCTCGGGTGCACGGGAGTAGGCGAGGTCGGTGAGCCGGCCCGGGGACCACGGCAGGTTGGCGGGCTCGGCGCTGCCCCAGCCGGCCGGCGGCTCGCCGGTCAGTTCGCGCCAGACGGTCTCCAGGGCGCCGCCGAGGACGAGGCGGGCGGCGGCCGGGTGGGCGGTGCGGAAGGTGACGGCCAGCTGGAGGTCGCCGGTGGCGGAGACGTCCTGGTAGGAGGCGGCGACCGGGGTGCGCGGGTCGTCCTCGGTGCCCTCCGGGTTCACCACGGTGGCGAACATGCCCTCCTGCCAGCGCAGGACGGCGCCGGTGAGGCCGTCGTAGTAGCCGTCCCGCTCGTCCTGGACGACCCAGCGGGACGGCCAGCCGGGCAGGTTGCCGCGGACGGCGGGGGACAGCGTGGTGCCGGCCGGGGTGACGATCTGCAGGCCGCGGTTGGACTCGGCGGCGGCCCGGAAGGCGTCGGAGAGCCAGGCGGTCATGGCGACCACCGGGCGGTCCATGATGACCACGGCGACCTTCTCGGTCAGCACGTCGACGGCGGGCTGCGCGGCGGCCGGGGTGGGCGCGGCGGTGATCCCGGCGGTGTCGACGACGGCCAGCGAGCGGGTCGCCTCCCGCGGCCACGCGGTGCCGTCGGCGAGGTGGGCGACGCGGGCCGCGAAGGTGCCGGCGAGCTTCTCGGCGTCCGGCACGCCGGTGGTGGCGCGGGCCTCGGTCCACCAGTACGGCACGCGCGGCGGGGTCGCGCCCAGCAGCCGCTCGGCCTCGCCCGGGACCTGCACCAGCAGCGGCGCCTCGACCGAGACCAGCGGCCGGGCCTGCTCGTCGAGGAGCTGGACGACCGCGCCCTCGCCCGTCGTGTCCAGGAGCTTGTCGGGGCCGCCGGAGAGGAGGCCGGCGAGCACCGTCCAGGCGTCCGGCATCCGCGGGGTGAGGGCGATGACGTCCTTGGTCATGTCGTCGAGTCCTTCGGTTACTCGGGCGTGTACACGGTCTGGACCAGCCGGTTCGGCTGGCCCCGGCGGACGATGACGCCGCGCCCGGCGGGCTGCAGCGCGGCGTACACGCCGGGGAACAGCTGCCCCTCGCCGCGGTCGCCGGTCATCACCAGCGCCGAGGCGCCGGACTCGCGCAGGCCCTGCACGAGCGGCTCGTACATGCCGCGCGAGGCGCCCGCGACGCGGCGGGTCACGACGAAGTGCAGTCCGATGTCGGCGGCGGAGGGCAGGTACGGCAGGAACGGCGCGAGCGGGCTCTGGCCGGCGGTGGTGAGGACGTCGTAGTCGTCGACGAGCACCACGATCCGCGGGCCGCCGCCGCGCCAGCGGCCCGGCTCCAGGTCCTCCAGCGGCGCGTTCTCGTCCGGCAGCCGCTTCTCCAGCTCGCCCGCGACGGCGGCGGCGAGGCCGGCGCACATCCGGGCGTTGTAGGCGTAGCCGCCGTTGTACTCCTCGGGGATCACGCCGCGCAGGCTGCGGCGCGGGTCCATCACGGCGAACACGATCTCGTCCTCGCCGTGCCGCTCGATCAGCCCGCCGGCGACGGTCTTCAGCAGGTTGGACTTGCCGCACTCGCTGTCGCCGAGGACCAGCAGGTGCTGGTCGTGGTGGAACAGGTCGAGCAGGACGGGTGCGAGCGCCGCCTGGTCCAGGCCGATCGGCACCCGCCGCGGCTCGGCGACCGGGCCGGGCAGCAGGTGCGGCTCCAGGACGTGCGGCAGCACGCGGACCGGCTGGGCGAGCTCGCCGGTCCAGGTGGCGCGGACGGTCCTGGCGCTCTGCTCCAGGACGGTGCCGAGCTCGCCGTTGTCGGCGAGGCCGTCGATCCGGGGCAGCGCGACCTGGGCGAACAGCCGCCCGTCGGTCAGGACGCGGCCGGGCTCGTCGGCGGAGAGGGTCTCGGAGAGCTTGCGCTCGATGCTGGATTCGCTTGGGTCGTTGAGCCGCAGCTCGGCCCGGGTGCCGAAGTTCGACTGGGCGGCGATCCGCACGTCGTTCCAGCGGAGCATGCCCGCCACGACGTGGATGCCGTAGCCGCCGCCGCGCTTGAGGATGTCGAGGACGGCGTCGTCCAGCTCCTCGAAGTCGTCGCGCAGCGCGCCGAAGCCGTCGATGACCAGGACGATCTCGGCGGAGGCGAGCTCCGGCAGCCGGCCCGCGGCGTGCAGGCTGCGCAGCTGGTCGACGGAGTCGATGTTGTGGTCGCGGAAGAGGTCCTCGCGGGCGGTGAGCATCGCCCGGACCTCCTCGACCGTACGGGCCGCGCGCTCGCGGTCGGCCCGGCCCGCGATGCCGCCGACGTGCGGCAGGCCGGCCAGCGCCTGGAGGCCGCCGCCGACCAGGTCGAGGCCGTAGACGCCGACCTCCTGCGGGGTGTGGGTGAGCGCGAGCGACAGGACCAGGGTGCGCAGCAGGGTGGTCTTGCCGGACTGCGGGCCGCCGATGAAGGCGACGTGGCCGCCGGCGACGGTCAGGTCCAGGACCCAGTTGCCCTGCCACTGCCGGGTGGGGTCGTCGAGCAGGCCGAGCGGCACCTGGAGGCGTCCGCGCCGGCCGGTGAGCTGCATGCCGCGCGGGCCGACGTCGAGCGGGCCGGCGACGCTGTCGAGCGCGATCGCGGCGGGCAGCGGCGGCAGCCAGATCCGCCGGACCGGGGGTGCGGCGTTCTCCAGCTGGCCGACGACGACGCCGAGTTCGGTCGGGCCGGTGGTGCGGCGGCGGGCGGCCGGCTCGGGGCCGTCCTGGTCCTCGGCCTTGGCCGGGGTGTTGAAGGCGCCGTACTCCAGGGCGAGCGGGCCGGCGTCCTCGTCCCCGCGCTGGACCGGGCCGCGGTAGGCGCCGGAGACGTAGCTGGCCTTGAACCGCTCGTAGTGGCTGGTGTCGACCTTGAGGTAGCCGAAGCCGGGCAGCGGCGGGAGGTGGAAGGCGTCGGTGGTGTCGAGGACCGTGCGGGACTCGTCGGCGGAGAAGGTGCGCAGGCCGAGCCGGTAGGACAGGTAGGTGTCCAGGCCGCGCAGGCTGCCGCCCTCGATGCGCTGGCTGGAGAGCAGCAGGTGCACGCCGATGGAGCGGCCGATCCGGCCGATGGACAGGAAGAGGTCGATGAAGTCCGGCTTGGCGGTGAGGAGTTCGCCGAACTCGTCGATGACGACGAACAGGTGCGGCAGCGGTTCGAGGTCGGGCCGGCGCTCGGCCCGCAGGGCGGCGTAGGAGCCGATGTCGGCGACGTTCCCGGCGTCCTTGAGGACCTGCTGGCGGCGCTTGACCTCACCGGCGAGCGAGGCGTGCACGCGCTCGACCAGGCCGGCCTGGTTCTCCAGGTTGGTGATCACGCCGGCGACGTGCGGCAGGTTCGCGAACGGGGCGAAGGTCGCGCCGCCCTTGTAGTCGACGAGGACGAGCGAGAGGTCCTCCGGCGGGTGGGTGGCCACCAGGGCGAGCACCAGGCTGCGCAGCAGCTCGGACTTGCCGGAGCCGGTGGCGCCGACGCACAGGCCGTGCGGGCCCATGCCCAGCTCGGAGGACTCCTTGAGGTCGAGCAGCACCGGCTCGTGGCCGTCGCTGATGCCGATCGGCACCCGCAGGAAGGCGCGTTCGCCGCGCGGGGCCCACAGCCGGGCGAGGTCGAGGTGGGCGACGTCGTCGATGCCGAGCAGGCCGGCGAACTCGACCGGGCCGCTCAGCGGGGCGTCGCCGAGCGACTCGGCGGACAGCCGCAGCGGGGCGAGCATCCGGGCCAGGCCCTCGGCGAAGGAGGGGCCGACCTCGTCCACGGTGCCGTGGGCGCTGATCGGCTGCTCCTGGCGGAGGTCCTCGATGAGCACCTGGTCGCCCTCGACCGTGATCCGCACGCCGATCTGGCCGGGTTCCTGGACGCGCCGTTCCAGCAGGTGCAGGACGGTGACGCCCATCTCGCGCAGGCCGACCGCGTCGTCCGGGCGCGGCAGGTCGACGGCGTCCTCGCCGTGCCCGTCGGCCACGACGAGCAGCCGGGAGGTCATCGACAGCGCGTCGGAGCCGGACAGGCCGCGGCGGACCTCGGTCGCGTAGGAGGCGCGGCGGCGCAGTTCGGCGCCGATCTGGCGGGCCAGCTGCGGCATCGAGGGGGCGATGCGGCGGGCGGCGACCGGGCCGTCGTACTGGTCGGTGTCGAGCAGGTGGGGGAGCCACTTGGCCCACTCCCAGTCGGGGAGGCGCTCGCCGGGCACGGCCAGGGCGACGGCGACGTCGTCGGGCGCGTGCAGGGCGGCGCTCTGGGTGAGCAGGGCGCGGGCGACCCGCAGGCAGTCCTCGCGCGGGCCGATGACGCTGACGTCGCCGACGCGGTCGAGCGGCACGGTGAGCGGGAGTTCGGTGCCGGTGCGGAAGCGGGTGGTGAGCGCCGAGGCCTCGTTGAGCATGAAGCGGTCGGGCGGGGTCATCGCGGAGGAGGCCTGCTGGCCGATCCGCAGGTCGCGCACGGGCATCTCGCCGGTGCCGACGCGGACCCGCAGGAAGTCGCCGTCGACGCGGCGGCGCTCCCACAACCGGGCCGGGTCGCGGACGATGTCGTACAGGGCGCCGGGCGGCGGGTTGAGCACGTCGGCGTGGTCGCCGCGGGCGCGCTCCTCGGCGGCGAGCTCCTCGCGCAGGTCCTCCAGGTAGGTGAGGTAGGCCTCGCGCTGGGTGCGGCGGGTGCGCTGGGCCTTGCCGCGCTGGGAGAACAGCAGGCCGACCGAGCCCAGGACGGTGACCAGCAGGATGATGGCGCCGAGTCCCGCGAACTGGCTGTTGCGGACGACGGTCATCATGATGACCGAGGACATGACGCCGGCCATCGGCAGCAGCGACATCGCGATGTTGCCGGCCTTGCCCTCGGGCAGGTTGGGCGGGGCCTCGATGGTGCGGGCCTCGGGGGCGGCCGGCGGACGGACCGTCCGGGCCGGGCGGTGGATCAGTCGGGTACTCATCGTCAGTGGCGCTTCTGGGAGAGCTGGAAGACGTCGGCGGCGAGCCGGGTGGCGGTGCTCCGGGTGGCGCGGGCGAGCAGGTCGGTCCGGATGACGCCGCCGGCCGCGAGGTGGCGGTCGTACGGGAGCACGTGGACGGCCGTGCCGGTGGCGCGCAGGGTGCGCACGGCCGCCTCGACGTCGACGCCCGCGTGGGGGGTCAGTTCGGTGACGACGACGACCGTCCCGGCGATGACGTGCGCGGGCAGGGCGCGCATCCACTGCAGGACGGCGTGGGTGCTGGCGATGCCGTCGAGGGTGGCCGGGGTGGTGATGACCCGGGCCTGGGCGGCGGAGAGCGCGACGCGGGCGACCTCGTCGGGCAGGGTCTGGCAGTCGACGACGGTGACGCCGAAGTAGCGGCGCAGCGCGACCATGACGCGCTGGTAGCCGCGGGCGTCGAGCATCGCGCCGATCTGGCCCTGACTGCCCGGCAGGAGCCAGGAGTTGTTCTGCAGCTGGACCAGGTAGCCGGTGATGTCCAGCAGCGACATCTGCGGCTTGACGATCTCGGCGAGGTCGCTGGCGGTCCAGCGCAGCGTCTCGGTGCCCAGCCGGATCGGCAGCGAGCCGAGCGCGGTGTCGGCCTCGACGAACAGGACCGGGTCCTGGCGGTAGTGGGCGTAGGTGGTGCCGAGCAGGGCGGCGACCGTCGACTTGCCGGCGCCGCCGCGGATCGAGGTGACGGCGATCTGGCGGCCGGTGGTCACCGGCTGCTGGAGGCTCTCGGCGATCCGCGTGATCTCGGCGACCTCGCGGGAGGCGGAGGAGGAGACGTTCTTCCACACCGCGTGCGCGGCCCGGGTGGCGAACGGCTCGCCGCCGCGCGGCTTGCGGCCGAGCGCGGTCAGGCTGCCGTCGACGGTGGGGCGGGACTCCGGCGTCCGCTGGGTCGTCACCTGCGGCTGCTGCTCGTACGGCTGCTGCGGGTACGGCTGTCGGCCCTGCGGCGGCTGGTACTGCTGCGCGGCGGGGTCCTGCGGCGGCGCCTGGTCGTACGGCACCCGGTCCTGCGGCGGTCCCGCGGGCGCGGGGCGGGCCCCGTCGGCCGGCGGTGGGCCCCACGCGGAACCGTCGAGCTGGGCCCGCAGATCGCGCAGGACGTCGCCCTGCCAGTTCTCCCCGTTCGACATGACTTCCTCTGCCCCTCCAGATCCGACCTGCTGACGGGTGGCTCAGAACTTGCTGAGCAGTTGCCCGTACACCCCGAACACCCCGACGGCCAGCGGGAACAGCCCCACCATGCCGATCGACTCCACCAGGTCGGCCACCCGGCGCAGCCGCACCTGGGTGTGCTCCGGCGGCTGCACCGCCAGCGCGACCAGCGGCAGCACCGCCGCGACGCACAGCACGGCCAGTGCCCCTGCCCCGCCGCCGTGCCCGACCCACAGCACCACCAGGCGCACCGTGAGCACCGCGGCCGCGGCGAGCAGCGCCACGACCTCGGCGACCAGCGGGAACGCCCGTGCCCGGGACAGCAGCACCACGGCGACGAGCGACGGTAGCACCACCGTCCAGGCCGTCGGCTTCGCGGCCAGCGTCAGCAGCCAGCCCGCGGCGGCGGCCGACGTGGCGGTCGCGATCGTGGCGAGCGCGAGGCCGCGGTGCGTCGCCGCGAGCGCGGTGCCCACCGAGTGCCGGCTGACCGACGCGCCGGCCGAGCGGCGGTCGTCCAGCGCGGTCAGGCCCGAGGCCATCAGGGCGAGCCGCGGCAGGACGCCGAGCAGCACCACCGAGAACAGCGCCATCAGGGCGCCCACCCGGGCCGGTTCGGTGTGGACGGCGGCCACCGCCTCCCACACCGCGGTGATCACGGTGAGGGCGCCAGCGCCGATCAGGCCGCCGCGGCCGAGCGGCGAGAAGAAGCCGAGCATGACGACGGTCACGGCGAGCGCGCCCGCCACCGCGGCCAGCCGCACCGGCGGCCCCCAGTGGTAGGCGTCCGCCGCGGTCCACGCGCCGAGGATGCCGAGCCCGCCCGAGGCCAGCAGCAGCGCCGTGGCCAGGCCCCGGTTGCCCTCCCCGATCTTCGACACCAGCGCGCCGGCGGCCAGCAGCACGGCGGCCACCGCGAGCAGTCCGCCGGCCAGCGGGGCCAGCGGGAACTCGTGCCGGGCCAGCACGGCGGCCGTCACGGCGAACGCCACCGTCGCGACCCCGGCGCTGCCCCGGCGCGCGGCCGGGCGCCAGCGCCAGGCGCGCAGGTCCAGGTCGTCGGAGACGAGGTCGACGACGTCGTGCACGACCGGGGCGGGCGGGGCGGAGTGCGCGCGGACCAGCCGCAGGACGGCGCCGTCGGCCACGCCCGCGGAGTCCAGGGTGCTGTCGTGCGGCAGCGCCGAGCCGTCCGGGGTCACCAGCTGGCGGGTCATCGGGCGGTTCGCGGCCCGGTCGTCGAGCAGCTGCAGCACGTCCGGGAGCAACATGCCGATCGGTGTGTCGGAGGGCAGGACCACGTCGGCCCGGCGCCGCTCCCCGATCAGGGTCACCCTGCTGAGACGGGCCGGGGAAGTCGTTGCTGTGCTCACCACTTGCGGGAACCTATCATCGCGACCTTTGCGACCTCTCGGGCCGATGCTTCTACGAATGGGCCGGTTCGGGGGACTTCGCGGCCTTTGTCGGTGCGGCCTGCTGCGTCGACTGCGGCCCGGCCTTCGGCGCCGACTGCGGGGTCACCGCGTGGGCCGCCGACGGGGACACCGACGGCGTGGGCGGGCGCGACGGGTCCGGCGAGTCGTGGGGCACCTGGAACTGTTGCTGCTGCTTCTGCTGGTCGGCCTTCTGCTTGGCCAGCGTGGTCTGCAGGAACGACCACCCGACGCAGCCGGCGCACAGCACGGCCGCGATCGCGATCCCCGCGAACACCTTCCCGAACCGCTCGTCGGCCGTCCGCCGCACCCGCTGCGCGCCGAAGAGCAGCGCGTCGCGCATCCTGCGCCGACGCACCGCCACCGACTCCAGCAGCTGACTGTCGTAGTCCCGTGCCATTCGCCGCCCGCCGTCTCCCCCGTGTCTTGCCTGTGCAACATAAGGCATGGGTCGGGCCGAAGCACACCCCGTCGGTGGGGGGAAGAGGCGGGGGCTTCGGGGCGGGGGGAGGAGATGGGGGGAAGGGGGACGGGAGCTGTGGGGGATTGGGGGAGAGGGGGAGGCGGCGTCGGGCGGGGGTCGGAGTGGGGGTCGGAGTGGGGGCCGGAGAGGGGGCCGGAGAGGGGGAGACGGAGTCAGGCGAGGGCCGGTGTGGGGAGGGAGCCGGCGGCGGTCAGGTAGGTGTGGGTGTCGGGGAGGGTCTCCAGCAGGGTGCGCTGGTGGCGCTTGATGCGGGTGAACGCGTCGTCGGCGGTGCGGATCGCGTGCGGGTGGTGGGCGAGGGACGGGGGCGGGGCGGCGGTGTGCGGGGTGAGGGCGGTGAGGAGGGCGCGCAGCGGGAGCTCGTCGGGGGTGGGGGCGAGGCCGGCGGCGTGGGCGTCGAGGACCTGGCGCAGGTGGTCGGGGGCCGGGACGGGCGGCGTGTAGGGGGAGGTGAGCCGGCGGAGCCGGGCGAGGTCGAGGGCCTGCTCGTGCAGGGCGGCGGCGGTGGCGTCGAAGCGGGCGGCCGGGGTCGTGCGGCCGTCGCGGGAGGGGAGGTCGCGCACCAGCCGGTCGAGCAGGGCGAGGGTGTCGGCGTGGTCCTCGTCCAGGGGGTCGGCACTGGCGGCGGCGGTGCCGAGGGCCAGGCAGTTCCCGACCCAGCTGCGGCGCAGCCGGCCCGCGGGGGTGGCGGTGTGGGTGACGACGGCGCCGGCCGGGGCGCCGAGGATCCGTTCGGCCTCGGCGGCGCCGGTGCGCCCGCTCGCGTAGGCGAGGCCGGTGGTGCGGCGGCCGAGGAGGGTGCGGTGCCAGGTGTGGCCCTCGGGGCGGGTCGTGACGGCGGTGTAGGGCGCGACGCCGTGGCGGGCGCTGTCGTGGGGGAGCGTGACGGTGGCGAGCGTGTCGGCGACGAGGCCGTCGGCGGCGGGCCGGAACGGTTCGCCGAGGATGCCGGTGAGCAGGCGGGCGGCGCGGCCGGTGCAGTCGAGGAAGAGGTCGGCCTCCTCGCGGCCGCGGGTCGTGTGCAGCGCGGTGACCAGGCCCGCCGGGTCGCGTTCGGCGCCGAGGATCTCCGCGCTGTGCAGTCGTACCCCGCAGGTCTGGACGGCGGTGCGGCGCAGGAAGTGGGTGAGCATCGCGGTGTCGGCGTGCCAGCCGTGGGGGAAGGCGGTGCGGCCGTCGAGCCAGCGCGGTGACTTCCGGGCGTCGAGCAGCGGCGGGGTGACGAAGCACGCGTGGTCGACGGGTTCCAGGGTGTGGCCGGTGCTGCGGCGCAGCTGCCAGAAGTCGGTGAGCGGGAAGCCTTCGCAGCTGGGGGTGGCGCCGGGGTTGGGCAGGTAGACCGGGTCGGGGCGCCAGCCCCGGTACCGGGTGGCCGCGTTGAAGGAGGCGCAGCAGGCGCGCAGCCACGTGCTCTCGGGGGTGCCGAGCCGGTCGAGGAGGTCGCGCCGGAAGGCGGGGGCGAGCGCGGTGACCTGCGCGGTGGGGCGTTCGGCGGTCTCGACGACCGTCACGCGGACGGTGTCCTGGAAGGCGGAGGCCAGCCGGGCCGCGGCGATCCAGGCGGTGAGCGTGCCGCCCGCGATGACGATGCGGTCGACGGGGGCGGGCGTGCGGGCGTCGAGGGTCATGGCGGGAGCGTCCAACGGCCGTGTATGGCGGGCCTATCGGGGATCTGTACCAGTGCTGCAAGACGGAGCGGAGGGCGGGTACAGACGGCGGTTCCAGTCTGTTGGTGCGGGGCCGGGGACGGCCCGACGCCACCGACGGAACGGAAACGAGGGAACGATGTTCGAGGAACTGAAGGTCGAGCACCCGCTGGACGTCCTGACCGAGATCGAGCGCAGCGCGGCCCTGGACCAGGACCTGCTGCTGCAGGACGGGGGGACGCCGTGGGCCGAGCTGCTGGCGGACTACGTCGACGCGCTGAGCGAACTGGCCGTGCGGGGCACCGCGGAGAACGGGTACATCGCGACCTACGGGCTGGACGAGGGCCACGCCGGTGGGTGCGGTTGAGGGCGGGCCGGCGGCCTGGTCCGGCGGCCTGACCCGGCGGCGGGAGCCTCGGGGTCAGGCCGCCAGGACGGCGGCGCGGCCGAGCCGGCCGAGGAGGCCGACGAGGGCCGGCATCCGGTAGCGGGCGGGGCGGTCGGCGCCGGAGCCGGGCTCCAGGAGCCGGGCGTCGCAGAGCCGCTCCAGGACGTCCTCGGCGTCGTCGAGGGGCAGGTCGAGCAGGGCCGCCGCGTCCGCCGCGGTGAGCGCGGCGAGGCCGGCGGCGGCCAGGACGGCGAGGGCGCGCGCGGCCGGGGCGTCGAGCGCGGCCAGGGCGGGGCGCAGCGCGGTGGTGATGTCCAGGCTGCCGATGCGCAGTTCGCCGAGCCGGCGTTCGGCGGGGGCCAGCCGGTCGGCGAGCCGGGCCGGGCGCCAGTGCGGGCGGTCGGCGAGGCGGGCGGCGGCGATCCGCAGGGCGAGCGGGAGGCGGTCGCAGTACTCGGCGATCCGGGCGGTGGACTCCGGGTCGGCGGCGAGGCGTTCGGGGCCGGCGATCGAGGCGAGCAGGCGGGCGGCCTCGGCGGGGCTCATCGGGCCGAGCCGCACCAGCCGGGCGCCCTCCAGGGCGGCGAGGTCCGGGCGCAGGCCGGTGACCAGGGTGCGGGTGGCGCCGCCGCCGGGCAGCAGCGGGCGGACCTGGGCGTCGTCGGCGGCATTGTCGAGCAGGACGAGCATCCGGCGGCCGGCCAGCAGGGTGCGGTAGCGCTGGGCGCGTTCGTCGAGGCCGTCGGGGACGTGGGCGGGCGCGGTGCCGAGGGCGCGCAGGAACCAGCCGAGGACCTGCCGGGGGCTGCGCGGGGTGCCGTCGGCGTCGCGCAGGTCGGCGTGGAGCTGGCCGTCGGGGAAGGCGTCGCGGGCGTGTTCGGCGGCGTACAGGGCGAGGGCGGACTTGCCGGTGCCGGGGGCGCCGGTGACGGTGACGTCCCTTCCGTCGTGCAACGCGTCGAGGACGAGCCGGAGTTCGGTCTCGCGGCCGGTGAAGTCGCGGGGCGCGGCGGGGAGCAGCGCCGGGCGGGCGACGGGCTCGGCGGTCGGCTCACCGACGGGTTCCGTGGCCCGCTCCGCGACGGTTTCGGCGGTCGGCTCCGCGACGGGTCCGGCGGCGACGGGCCTTTCGGCGGGCGCGGCCGGGGCGGCGGCGACGGCGACGGCCGCCCGCTCGGGCGCGGCCGGTCCGGCCAGGGTGCCGGTGAGGATCTCCTGGTGCAGGGCCCGCAGTTCGGGGCCGGGGTCGATGCCGAGCTCGTCGGCGAGCAGCCGCCGCGCCTCCTCGTACTGGGCGAGCGCGTCCGCCTGCCGTCCGGCCCGGAACAGCGCCGTCATCAGCTGGGCGCGGGCCCGCTCCCGGACGGGGTGGCCGGTGACGTGTCGGGTGAGGCCGGGCAGCAGTTCGTCGTGCCGGCCGAGCGCCAGGGCGGCCTCGGCGTGCTGCTCGACGGCGGCGAGGTGGGCCTCGGCCAGCCGGGGGCCCTCGGCGGCGGCCAGGTGCTCGGTGACGTCGGCGAGGGCCGGGCCGCGCCAGAGCGCGAGCGCGTCGGCGAGGCGGCGTTCGGCCTCGGCGTAGCGGGCGGCCCGCAGGTCGGCGCGGCCGGCGTCGGCGAGTTCGCGGAAGCGGTCCCAGTCGACGGTGGTGCCGTCGGTGTCCATCCGGTAGCCGGCGCCGTGGCGGTGCAGGCCGTGGCCGGCGCCGAGCCGGGTGCGCAGCCGGGAGACGTAGGTGTAGAGCTGGTTGGTGCTGGTCGCGGGCGGCTCCCAGCCCCACAGCAGGGTGGTGAGCCGCTCGTCGGGGACGACGCGGCCGCGGGCGAGCAGCAGGGCGGCCAGCGCGGTGCGCTGCTTGGCGCCGTCGAGCTCGACCGGGCGGCCGTCGACCGCGGCCGACACCGGCCCGAGAAGCGTGAAGTCCATGCCGGCCCCCGACCGTCCAGGGCCCGCGAACGCCCGCGGGCCGACCTGGGCGAAACGCTATTGACCTGCGGTTGTATCCGGCTGTTCGGTCGCTCTCGGATCGATTTCGACGGATCGAAAGCGCTTTGAAAGCGCCCCAAAACGCGGTCTCCGTAGCGTTCGTGTCGTACCGCAGGACACCGGGTCAGGCGGACGAACGAGAGGTCCTGGAGGCCACCGTGAACAGCGCTCTTCTCTCCGCCCGCAAGACCGCGCACACCGCGGTGGTCGCTCCGCTCGGCAGGCTCGCGGCGAGCGCGGCCGTGCTCCTCGTCGCGGTCGGCGGGGTGGCGG
This sequence comes from Kitasatospora sp. NPDC059747, assembly GCF_042732955.1. NCBI lineage: Bacteria > Bacillati > Actinomycetota > Actinomycetes > Kitasatosporales > Streptomycetaceae > Kitasatospora > Kitasatospora sp. NPDC059747. The sequence goes on from NZ_JBHWGV010000008.1 coordinate 14,394, forward strand.
CCGGCCAGGGCAGCGCGGTCGCGGCGGACTCCTCGAACGCCTCGGTGCAGGCCGCCGCCATCAGCACCCACCCGGTCGGCTACACCCTGAAGAAGGACGACCCGTGGACCTGATCCCGCCGAGCGCCCGGACCGTCAGGGCTGCACGAGTTCGAACAGCCGCCCCGAGTCGACCGGTCCGCCGTCCGCGATCGCCACCATGAGCCGGTCGATCCGCTCCGACCAGCCGCCCGCGCCGACCTCGGCGAAGAGGCCCGACGCGGCCCGCAGCATCGCCACCGCGCCGTCGCGGTCCCCGCGCAGCGCCTGCACGCAGCCCAGCACCGCACCCGCCCTGGCCTGGAGGAACGTGTCCGGCACCGCCTCCGCGGCCTGGAGCGCGCTGCGCAGCACCGGCTCCGCCTCCTCGCCCCGGCCCTGGCACCACAGGGCCTCGCCCAGCGCCCTCAGCACGTGCGTCTCGCCGCGCCGGTCCCCGCTGCCGAGCACCAGCTCCAGCGCGCGCCGGCAGGCCTCCTCGGCCCGGACCCCGTCGCCCGCGCGGATCAGCGCCTCCGCCAGCCGGACGGTGCTCTGCGCCTCGCCCCGCACGGTGCCGAGCCCCCGGCTGCGCGCCACCGCCTCCGACGACAGCACCAGACTCGCCTGCGCGTCCCCGCGCTCCAGCTCGATCTGCGCCAGCAGGCCCAGCACATGGGCCTCGGCGTAGCGGTCACCGCCCCTGCGGAAGATCTCCAGGGAGCGGCGGCCGGTCTCCACGGCCCGGTCCAGGTCGCCGCGCTGGCGTTCGCACAGCGCCAGGTTGCGCAGGACCAGGGCGCGGCCCTGGTCCTGGCCCTGCTCCTCGAACAGGCGCAGGGCCAGGCCGAGCCGCCGGTAGGCGCTGTCGTGCTCGTACTGGACGATCTCCAGGGTGCCGAGCGAGTGCAGCATCGCCGCCTCGGCGAGGGCGTCGCCGGTGCGGTGGGCGGTGGCGAGCGCGGCCTCGGCGCCCTCGCGCCAGTCCTCCAGGTAGTTGCGGTTCTGGTAGAGGGTGACGGTGGTCATCACCAGGTCCCAGGCGTAGCCGGACTCGTCGTCGCGGGCGGCCTGCTGGATCAGTCCGTTGATCGCGGCGCGCTCGGCCTCGAACCACTCCATCGGGTCCTCGACCAGGTCGTCGGTGAGGTGGCGGGGCAGCGGGTGCAGCGGCGCGGTGCCCGGCACCACGGTGAAGTCGCCCCCGTAGACCCGGCGGTGGGCCTCCTTGGCGAGGCCCAGCCACACCGCGCAGGCCCGCCGCAGGGCCTGCCTCAGGTCACCTTCTCCGTCCTCGGCAAGCGCGCACTCGCGAGCGAAGAGGCGGAGGAGGTCCTGGAAGCGGTAGCGGACGTGGCCCGCGCTGGCGCTGAGCGGCTCCAGCAGCTGGGCGTCGACGAGCTGCTCGATGAGGTCCTCGGCGTCGACCGGGTCGATGTCGAGCACGGCGGCGCCGGCCCAGGCCGAGAACTCGGTGACGTTGAGCGAGCCGAGCAGCCGGAACATCCGGGCCGCCCCGGCCGGCAGGTCGCGGTAGCTGAGCCGGAAGCCGGCCCGCACGCCGCGGGCGTCCAGGCTGAGTTCGTCCAGCCGCCGGCGCTGGTCCTCCAGCCGGGCGACGAGGGTGCGCACCGTCCAGTGCGGTTTGGCGGCCAGGCGGGCGGCGGCGATCCGCAGGGCGAGCGGCAGGCGGTCGCACAGTTCGCTGAGCCGGGCCGCGCCGGCCGGGTCGGCGGCGAAGCGCTCGGCGCCGGCCACCCGGGACAGCAGCGCGACGGCCTCGTCCTCGCCGAGCGAGGGCAGGTGCAGCGGGACGAGCGCGTAGTCGCCGGCGAGCCGGCTGCTCAGGCTGTCGCGGCTGGTGACGAGCACGCAGCAGGTCGAACTGCCGGGCAGCAGCGGGCGGATCTGCTCGAAGGAGCGGGCGTTGTCGAGCACGATCAGCACCCGCCGGTCGTACAGGACGCTGCGGAACAGCGCGGTGCGCTCGGTCGGGTCGGCCGGGACCTGCGGCCCCGGCACGCCGAGGGCGCGCAGGAAGCGGTCGAGGACGGCGGACGGGCGGCGCGGCTCCTCCTCCTCGTCGTAGCCGCGCAGGTCGGCGAAGAGCTGGCCGTCCGGGAAGCGCGCGGCGACCTGGTGGGACCAGTGGACGGCGAGCGCGGTCTTGCCGACGCCGCCGGTGCCGATGATCGAGCCGACCGGCAGCGAAGCGCCGCCCTGGTGCTCCAGCAGCCGGTCCAGCGCGGCGAGTTCCTGGTGGCGGCCGGTGAACGCGGCGGGCACCGGCGGCAGGTGGGCGGGCACGGCCAGGGCCGGCGCCGCCGCGGGCGTCGTGGGCAGGGTGAGTTCGGGGGCGTCGTTGAGGATGTCCTCGTGCAGTTCCTGGAGCGTCGGCCCGGGGTCGATGCCGAGCTCGTCGGCGAGCAGCCGGGCGCCGTCGCGGTAGGCCTCCAGGGCCTCGGCGCGCCGGCCGGCCCGGTAGTGGGCGAGCATCAGGTGCGCCAGGGACTGCTCGCGCAGCGGGTGCTCGCGGACGAACGCGGTGAGGTCGCCGATGAGTTCGCGGTGCTCGCCGAGCTCCAGGCGCAGCGCGCTGAGCTGCTCGTGGACGTCCAGCCGCAGTTCGGACAGCCGGGCGGCCTCGGCCTCGACGGCGTCGGCGGTGATGCCGGCCAGGGCGGGGCCGCGCCACATCGCGAGGGCGTCCTCGTAGTGGGCGCGGGCCTCCTCGGCGCGCCCGCGCCGGGCGGCCTCCCGGCCCTCGGCGGCGCGCTCCTCGAACTCGACGGCGTCGATGCGGTGTTCGCCGGGGTGCAGCAGGTAGCCGGGGTGGCTGGTGACGATCAGGTCGTCGATGCCGATGGCGGTCTTGAGGGTCTTGCGCAGGCCGGAGACGCAGATGGCGATCTGGTTGCGGGCGGTGGCGGGCGGGCTGCCGTTCCAGACCGCGTCGGCCAGGGTGTCGACGGAGACCACCCGGCCGGGCGCGAGCAGCAGCATGGACATCACGGTGCGCTGGCGGGCGCCCTGGAGGGCGACCGGCCGTCCGTCGGCGCTGATGTCCAGCGGCCCCAGGATCCGGAACACCACCTGAAGCACGGCTGCCCTCCTCCACTCGGCCGCCGCCACATCCGGAATGGCCCCGACCTCTTCACTCTGAGTTACAGGTCGTCGGCGCGGGGCCGCAACGCGGACGGCAGCAAGCTGCCAGCGTTCAGCGGTGCGCGGCCCAGGAGGCGGGCGGGAGCACGCCGCCCGCCTCCCAACGGGCGGGCGGGGCCGGGTCGGCGGGGTCCCGCGCGGGCGCGCGGGTGCTCAGCAGGACGGCGATCGCGGCGAGCTCCTCCGCGGTGGGGCTGCCGCTGATGACCCGGAACAGGGCGGGCCCGAGCGGGCCTTCGAGCACGGACGCGGTCTCGCCGGGCATGACGCTCACTCCTTCGCTTACACCGGGGGGTTGCCGTGCTTGCGGGCCGGTCCGACGGCGTGCTTGGTCCGCAGCATGGCGAGGGCGTGGATCAGGGTGGCGCGGGTTTCGGCGGGATCGATCACGTCGTCGATCAGGCCGCGCTCGGCCGCGTAGTACGGGTGCATCAGCTCGGCCCGGTACTCCTTGACGAGCTGCCGGCGCATCGTCACCGGGTCGTCGGAGTCGGCGATCCGGCGCCGGAAGACGACGTTGGCCGCCCCCTCGGCCCCCATGACGGCGATCTCGTTCGAGGGCCAGGCGTAGGTGAGGTCGGCGCCGATCGACTGGGAGTCCATGACGATGTAGGCGCCGCCGTACGCCTTGCGCAGGATCAGCGAGATGCGCGGGACGGTGGCGTTGCAGTAGGCGTACAGCAGCTTGGCGCCATGCCGGATGACGCCGCCGTGCTCCTGGTCGACGCCGGGCAGGAAGCCGGGCACGTCGACCAGGGTGACCAGCGGGATCGAGAAGGCGTCGCAGAGCTGGACGAAGCGGGCGGCCTTCTCGCTCGCGCTGATGTCGAGGACGCCGGCCAGCCGCAGCGGCTGGCTCGCGACGATGCCGACCACCTGGCCGCCGAGCCGGGCCAGGGTCGTGATGACGTTGGTGGCCCACCGCTCGTGGACCTCCATGTGCTCGCCGTCGTCGACGAGCTCCTCGATCACCGCGCGCATGTCGTACGGGCGGTTGCCGTCGACGGGGACGAGCTCCAGCAGGCGGTCGTTGCGCCGCTCGGCCGGGTCGCCGGCGGGTGTGGCGGGCGGGGTCTCGCGGTTGTTCTGCGGCAGCAGGGAGAGCAGGTAGCGGACCTCGGCGAGGCAGGTCTCCTCGTCGTCGTACGCGAAGTGCGCGACGCCGCTGGTGCCGGCGTGGACGTCGGCGCCGCCGAGGCCGTTCTGGGTGATCTCCTCGCCGGTGACGGCGCGGACGACGTCCGGGCCGGTGATGAACATCTGCGAGGTCTCGCGGACCATGAAGACGAAGTCGGTCAGCGCGGGCGAGTACGCCGCGCCGCCCGCGCACGGTCCGAGCATCACCGAGATCTGCGGGATGACGCCGCTCGCCCGGGTGTTGCGCTGGAAGATGCCGCCGTAGCCGGCGAGGGCGGTCACGCCCTCCTGGATGCGGGCGCCGGCGCCGTCGTTGAGCGAGACGAGCGGCGCGCCCGCGGCCAGGGCCATGTCCATGATCTTGTGGATCTTCTGCGCGTGGGCCTCGCCCAGGGCGCCGCCGAAGATCCGGAAGTCGTGCGCGTAGACGAAGACCGTCCGGCCGTGGACGGTGCCCCAGCCGGTGATCACGCCGTCCGTGTACGGGCGCCTGGCCTCCAGGCCGAAACCCGTGGCGCGGTGCCGGCGCAGCGGCTCGACCTCGTGGAAGGAGCCCTCGTCCAGGAGCAGGTCGATGCGCTCGCGGGCGGTCAGCTTGCCCTTCGCGTGCTGGGCCTCGGTGGCCTTCTCGCTCGGCCCGTGCCGGACGTCCCGGCGGATCAGGTCGAGTTCGGCGACCCGGGCGGCCATGGTCATGAGGGGGGCTCCTTGGGTACGCCCGCGTCAGCGGGGGCGGAGGGCTAGCGGAGGGCTAGGTGCTCGCACAGGGCGAGGAGGGCGCGCCGGGCCGGGAGGTCGGGCAGGGTGTCCAGCGCGGTCCGGGCCCGGTCGAGGCGGCGGTGCATCACGGCCTCGGTCTCGGCGAGCGCGTCGGAGCGCTCGAACAGTTCCAGTGCGCGCGGCACGTCGGCGGCGGGCACGGGACCGGCCGCGAGCAGGGCGCGCAGTTCGGCATCGGCCGGGTCGGCGCCCTCGCGGGCGAGCAGGACGGGCAGGCTCGGCACGCCGGCGAGCAGGTCGGTGCCGCGCGGTTTGCCGCTGAGCTCGGCCGGCCGGCGCAGGTCCAGCAGGTCGTCGGCGACCTGGAAGGCGATGCCGAGCTGCTCCCCGTACTCGGTGAGCGCGGCGGCGGCGGAGGCGGGCGCGCCGGCCTGGACGGCGCCGATCGCCAGCGACATCGACAGCAGGGCGGCGGTCTTGCCGGCCGCCACGTGGAAGTAGTGGGTCACCGGGTCCACGTCGGGGCCGGGGCCGGTGAGTTCGCGCAGCTGGCCGGAGACCAGGCGCCCGGCGGTGCGGGCGTTCAGGTGGACGGCGGCCGGGCCGAGGTCGGCGGCGAGCTGGGCGGCGCGGGCGAGCAGCCAGTCGCCGCTGAGCACGGCGGCGCGCTCGCCCCAGCGGGCGTGCACGCTCGGGATGCCGCGCCGGGTGGCGGCGCCGTCCATGACGTCGTCGTGGCACAGCGAGGCGAGGTGGACGAGCTCGGCGATCGCGGCCGCCTGCGGGACGCCCGGCGCCCACGGGTCGCCGAACTCCGCGCCGAGCAGCACCAGCAGCGGGCGCAGCCGCTTGCCGCCGGCGGCGGCGAGGTGGCCGGTGAGGGGCCCGATGCGCGGGTCCAGGGCGTCGTGGGCGCTGGCCTGGAGCCACTCCTCGGCCCCGGCCAGTGCCGCGCGCAGCCGGTTCTCGAACTCGGGTTCGGCGAGTTCGAGCCGATCGAGCAGCTCGGCGGCGGACGGTTCCGGGGTGGTGCCCGGGCCGGTGACGGCCACGGCTTCGTACGTCTGTCCGGCCGTCATGCGGAAACCTCCTCCGCGGCCGCGCCGCGCTGGATTCAAGGGATCGTGCGCCAGCTTCGAACGGGTGCGCACCGGTGTTCAACAGCGCTGTCAGGAAGGTGCCACTAGGACCGTCGCGGGCGTTTTGACCAGGGAATCGTCAGCTTCCTGCCAAGATTTCCGCGGACCGGCCGACCACGAACGCCCGCCGCTTACGCTCCCTGGCGATCACCCACCAGGAAGGCACGGACAATTGCGCACCCGAATAGCCCTCGCCGCGGCCCTCGCCGCCGGCGCCCTCGCGCTGACGGCCGCCCCGGCCACCGCCGCCACCACCGCGACCGGGGCGGCTGCGGCCCCGGCCGCGAAGGACTGCGGCGAGCTGAAGCTGACCGGCGCCCTGCCGGCCCCGCCGGCCGGGATGGCCGTGCAGCAGCAGGTGTCCGTCGGCGCCGACTGCAAGCCGGTGCTGGGCGAGGTCAGGCTCGTCCCGGCCAAGTCCGGCGCCGTCGCGGCCCGTTCGGCCCGTTCGGCACAGGCCGCTGCGGAGGCCGGCACCACACGCCGGTTCAAGAGCGCCAGCGAGTGGTACGACTGCTGCAACATCCGGATGACCGGTCTGTATACGACCTCGTCGTGGACCACCGACGGCACCCGGATCAGCGCCGCGAACACCGACGCGACCCAGCAGTGGAACCGCGAGCCGTGGAATGCCGGCTGGTCCCTGAAGTCCGCGACGAAGAACACCGACTGCACCGCGGACTGCACCGTCTCGCACACCCAGGCCGACGCCGAATTCACCTACAAGGGGATATTCGACGTGACCGGTGCGTGGTACGCGAACACCATGCACTCGTTCATCGACCTCAATGCGGACGGCACCGCCACCTGCCGGTTCGAGACCGAGACCCGGCACACCTTCATCGGGTGGAACTGGCAGCACAGCTGTCAGTGACCCGATTTCCCTGAATTCGCGGATTCTCCGGACTTTCCGGACGTTCCGGAATTCGTGTGCGGGCTGGGCGCGGCGACCGTCAGGAGCCGCGCCCAGCTGTCGTGGCGGCCCTTCTCCCCGATCAGCCGGCCCTCGGCCTCCACCCACGCGTGCGCGGTGAACGGCGGCGCGGTGCGCACCCCGACGCACCAGGTCGGCCAACTGCCCCGGGCGCGGCACAGCAGGGTGACGGCGACCGAGCGCGGCAGGCAGCTGCGCAGCCCGTTCATGGCGAGGCTGGTGGCCAGGACGGCGTCCCGCACGGCCCCGGTCTCGTCCGCGCCGGCGGGCCGGGCGCCGCGGCTGAGCACGGCCAGCACGCGCTGGAGCCGGTGCGCGGGCAGCAGGACGAGCAGCCGGGCGAGGCCCACCGCCGTCCGGATCGCCAATCGCCTGGGCAGCGGCGGGCGTTGGCTGCGGTCCTGCTCAAGGGCGAAGGTGAAGCTCACGGCGCGACCAGCCCGGCCTCCCGCAGGCCGTCGACCAGGGCGGCCACGTCGGCGGCGGCCCGCTCCCGGTCGACGTCGAAGGCCTCGGTGAGGCCGTCGACGGCGTCGGCCTCCGACCCGCCGTCGAGCAGGGTGCGGGCCACCACGGTGGCGGTGGGGTTGAGCTGCCAGTACTGGCCGATCCTGGCGTCGAGCAGGACGCCGCCGTACTCGGTCTCGGCCACGGTGAGGTGTTCGTGGTTGCGCAGCTTCATCGGCGCTTCTCCGTTCGGCAGGTCGTCGGTGCTCAGGCGGTGCGGAGCCAGGCCTCGCAGGCGAGCGTGGACGTCAGGGGGTTGTAGGCGAGTTCGGGCGAGCCGGGGGTGCGGCAGAGGCGGCGCAGCGCGTCCGGGTCGACCAGGCCGGCGCGGGCCAGCGCGCTGTCCTCCCAGACCGCCGCCAGTTCCTCGCGGTGCCGGTAGAGGCCGAGCGTCGCCTCGGGCGAGCCGTCGCCCTTGGTGCGCCGGGCGAGGCTGCGGTCCGGGACGATCCCGCGCATCGCCTCGACCAGCAGGGGCTTGTACGCCCAGGGCGTGGCGCGGAGTTCGGGGCGGGCGCCCAGTGCGGCGTCGACGACCCGGTCGTCGAAGTACGGGTTGGCCACCGGCACGCCGGCCAGGCGGCCCATCTCCTCCAGGCCGCGCATCTCCTGGGTGCCGGCGTGGATGCCGGCGAGGTCGTGGTGGCGGCCGCGGGTCGCCGCGAGCGGTTCGACGGTGGGGGCGGCCTCGGCCAGGGCCTGCTCGACCCGTTCCAGGCAGTCGAGGGTGAACCACGACGCGATCACCGGGTCGTGCAGCCAGCCGAAGGACGGGCGGCCCGGGTCGAGGGAGCCGGAGGAGCGGGTGGTCAGGGCCGCGAAGCTCCTCCGGTACGAGCGGCGGTCCAGCAGTGCGCCCGCGACCGCGCGGCGGGACCAGCCGAACAGGGTGCGGTAGCCGCGCAGGGCGGCGAGCGTGAGCAGCGGCCGGGTGGGCAGCAGGGCGTGGTAGTCGACCGCGCTGCCGAGGAACAGGTGGTCGCCGCCGTTTCCGGTCAGGTGCAGCCGGGAGCCCCGCTCGGCCATCCGCTCGATGAAGTGGGTGACCCGGTCGCGGCTGACGACGATCCCGACCGGGGTGTCGTGCCGGCCGCCGTCGTTCATCGCCCCGCTGTAGAAGAGCGGGAGTTCGGAGGCGGGGGCGAGGAGGTGCTCGGTGTCCACGAGGCGTTCGGCGGCGAGCCGGGCCCAGTGGCCGTCGTCGTTCTCGGACTCGTCGCCGGTGGCGGTGCAGGCGATGAGCTTCGGGTTCCCCGGGCTACCCGCGGCCAGGAAGCACAGCGACGTGGAGTCGAGCCCGCCGGAGAGGTCCGCGCTGATCAGGCCGGAGTCCGCGGTGCGCAGGGCGACGGCCTCGGTCAGCGTCGACCGGACGTCGCGGGCCGCCTCGGCGAGGCCCAGGACCGGCTCGGGCGGCCGGTGCCAGCGCCGCTGCCTCGGCGGCAGCCCCTCGCGCAGCTCCAGGCAGTGGCCGGGCGGGACGGGCCGGACGCCGTGCCACATGGCGCGGTCGGCGAACGGCGCCGGCAGCGGGTTGAGCAGCCGCAGCGCCACGGAGGTGAGGTCGGGCCCGGCGCCGGCGAACCGGGCGAGCTCGGCGGCGCGGTCGCCCGCGACGACGGCGCCCGCGATCGTCGTCCAGGCGATCCGGCGGGTGCCGTACGCGGTGCCCTGGACCCTCATCGCGCCGTCGGTGGCGGCCAGCAGGTGGAACTGTCCGGGGAGTTCGAGCCCGAGCCGGTCCAGGCCGGCCGGCTCGCGCACCGGGGCGACCCGCCGGGCCAGGTCGGCCGCGGTGACGCCGAAGGTGCCGATCAGGGCGACCGTCAGGTGGGGGGACCGGACGACCAGGAGCTCCCCGGCGGACCAGTGTCCGACGATCCAGGGCCGCCCGGAGGCGTGGGGGATGACATCGAGTTCCGGGCGGTCGGCGCACAGGCGCCGGGCCACGGCGCACGCGGCCGCGCTGTCTGGGAACGCGAAGAAGAACGGTGTGCCGTGGCCGGACATCACATCAGCTCCAGTTTTCCGGCGGTCACATGATCTGGCCGTGGAAGAAATCCCAGCTGAAGATTCCCTTCCAGCCGGTGACGGCGCGGAACGTTCCGGCGGACTCGAAAACCGGGGTCTCGTACTGCTTCTTTGACATGTTTTCTTCCTTTCTCGGGAGGGATTGCAGGGATCGTCCGGAGTTCTCTCAGGAGTTTCCTCAGGAGTTTCCTCAGGAGTTTCCTCAGGAGTTTCCTCAGGGGTGTTTCCCCGACGAAGAGTCTTGGCTCGAACGGGCGGCCGCTCAACGGCGTTGGCCTGAAGTGCCGGGGAACGCGGAATTCCGCCGGGAATTCCAAGATCGGCTGGCAGTGAGTGGACATGTGATCGGATGGTGCACGGGTGGCCGGATCCTGGCAGCAAGCTGTCAGTGCCACCGGAAAGGCACAGGTCAGCGCCATACGATTTATGGCCAGCATGCACCTGACGATCTGATTGGCAGTGTCATATGACAATCGAAGCCAGCCGAGCCCTGGCCCCCGGAGCCGCCCTGGACGGCACGCCCCCGCCGCCGCCGCGCTGGGCGGTCTGGGTCGCGCACGCGGTGCCGCTGATCGCCCTGCCCTCCACGCTCTGGCGCCTCGCGATGGCCATCGGCGTGCCCGTCGGGTACAGCACGGAGGTGCTGCGCCACGACTACGGCATCCCCGGCAACGGCTACCTGGTGCTGCCCGCCATCTGCGTGCTCCAGGAGGGCGCCGCCCTGCTCACCCTCGGACTCGTCCGCGACTGGGGGATCGTCGCCCCGCGCTGGCTGCCGCTGATCGGCGGCAAGCAGGTCCGCACCTGGGCCGCCGTGACGGCCGCGCTGCTGGGCGCCGCCATCCTCACCGCCGTGACGATCAGTCAGGCCGCCGTGTGGGACAGCGTCGACAGCGAGAACCTCAAGGGCATGCACCGGGCTGTCATGGGCTGGCTCTACATGCCGCTGCTGCTGTGGGGGCCGCTGCTCGCCGTCGTGACGGTCAACTACGCCTCGCGCCGGCGCCGTCGGGCATGAGCGAGCGGATCGCGGAGGAGCGGGCATGAGCGAGCGGACTGCGGAGGAGCGACCATGAGCGCTGCCGCGATCGTCCTGCTGGGGGCGCTGTCGCTGTTCGTCTTCGTCACCGGCCTCGCCTCGGGCGCGCGCCGGCTGCTCGGGGTCCGGCTGGGCAAGGGGCGCGCGATCGCCACCGGCGCGGTCGGCCTGGCCAGCGGCAGTCTGGTCAGCTACCCGCTGCGCGACGTCCAGCCCTTCGCCCTGGTGACCCTGGAGATCGGGGTCTCGCTGGTCGTCGCCATGCTCTTCCTGGCGGCCACCGAGGTGTTGCTGCCCTCGTCCCCGATGCGCGGACTCGCCCGGCTGCCCGGCTCGCTGCGCCGCCAGGTGGCCCGCACCCGGCGCTACGGCCGGCTCAGCCGGATATTCGTCCGGCACGGCCTCGGCCGGTTCCTCAGCGGGCGCACCCGGCGCGGGCCGGGCGCCGCCGCCGAACGGGCCGTGCTGGCGGCCTCGTTGCGGCTCGCGCTGGAGGAGGCCGGGGTCACCTTCGTCAAGCTCGGGCAGGTGATGTCGACCCGCTACGACCTGCTGCCGCCCGAGTTCATCGCCGAGCTGAGCCTGCTCCAGGACCAGGCCACCCCGGAGCCCTGGGAGTCCGTCGAGCAGGTGCTGCGCGAGGAACTGGGCGCCGCGCCGGACGAGGTGTTCGCCGAGTTCGACACCAAGCCGTACGCGGCCGGCTCGATCGCCCAGGTCCACCGGGCCAGGCTGCCCGACGGACAGCACGTCGCGGTCAAGGTGCAACGGCCCGGCGCGCGCGAGATCGTCGTCGACGACCTGGACATCCTCTACCGCTTCGCCGAGCGCCTGGAGCAGCACACCGAGTGGGGCCGCAGCGTCGGCGCCGTCGCGCTGGCCCAGGGCTTCGCCGTCTCGGTGCACGAGGAGCTCGACTTCCGCATCGAGGCCCGCAACACGATGGCGGTGGCCGCGGCCATCGAGCAGGCCGGGGGCAACCCGATGGTCCGGGTGCCCGAGGTGCACGAGCGGCTCACCGGCAAGCGGGTGCTGGTCAGCGAGTGGATGACGGGCATCCCCCTGCACAGCGCCCCCAAGGTGCTCGACGAGCGCGGGCTCGATCGCAAGGCGCTGGCCGGCGCGCTGCTGGAGTGCCTGCTCGGCCAGATCATGACCAGCGGCGTCTTCCACGCCGACCCGCACCCGGGCAACCTGCTCCTGCTCGACGACGGCACCCTCGGCATGCTCGACTTCGGCTCGGTCGGCCGGATCGACCGCTCCCTGCGGGCCACCCTGCGCGGCATGCTGCTGGCCCTGCACCGCGGCGACCCGGGCGGCCTGTCCGACGCGCTGATCGAGCTCGTGGTCCACCCCGAGCACATCGACGAGCGCCAACTGGAACGCGCCGTCGGCCAGTTCCTCGCCCGGCACTTCGCCCCGGGGGTCAAGCCGGACCGCGAGATGTTCGCCGACCTGTTCGCGATCGTGGCCCGGCACGGCATCAACGTGCCGCCGGAGATCGCCGCCGTCTTCCGCGCGCTCGCCACGATGGAGGGCTCGCTCGACCGCCTGGTGCCGGGCTTCGACATCGTCGCCGAGGCCCGCTCCTTCGCCGTCACCCAGCACCTGCGCAAGCTCAAGCCCGAGACGCTCGGCCGCAGCATGGCGGAGGAACTCCTCGGCCTGGTCCCGATGCTGCGCCGGCTGCCCCGCCGGGTCGAGCGGATCGGCGCCGCCATCGAGGGCGGCCAACTGACCGTCGGCGTGCGGATGTTCGCCGACCCGGAGGACCGACGCTTCCTGCGCTCACTGGTCCACGAGATCCTGCTCGCCTTCCTTGGCGGAGTGATCGGCCTGGTCGGCGTACAGCTGCTGCGCACGGGCGGCGGGCCGATGCTCAGCAAGGGACTCGGCCTGTTCGAACTCTTCGGCTACAACCTGCTGGTGATCAGCTCGGTGCTGGTGATGCGGGTGCTCTTCCTGATGATCGGCCCCAAGCACAGACGGTGAGTTGATAGGGCTGCGGCCCCTGCACCCGGGAGATCCCGGGCGCAGGGGCCCTCTCATCGGACCGAAGCCGCAGGAATCAGCGGACCGGGGATACGGGTCCGGCGGCCCGCCTCAGCTCGGTCGGCGTGGCCAGGTGATCGTCTGGCCGTCCGGGGTGATGGTGATCTCGAAGCGGTCCAGGGACGGCGAGCCGTCGGTGAGCCACCGCGTCAGGTGTTCCTCGACGGCGTCCCAGAGGCGGGCCGGCCCGCCCTGGCGAACGGTCCACTTCTCGCCGTCCCGGGTGAGTACTGCCCAGGCGCCGGCCTCGACGTCGATGAGGACGTGCTGATCCCGGCCGTCGACATTCAGCGTGATCTTCTGGGACCTCGGGGCTGCTACCTGGGCGACGAAGCGGGCCGTCCAGTCGTCCAGGACGTCCGCCCCGTGGACGGCGCCGCGTTCGTCCCCGATGTTCAGATCGGGCAGCAGCCCGAGCGGCGGAGGCAGGTGAGGACGGGAGAGCATGAACGAGATCTGCCCGTTCAGGAAGCGCCCTTGAGCGGTGCCGTCCTTCCGGACGGTGAGTCGGGCGAGTTCGGAGGAGTACATCCAGCCGCACACGGTGGCCAGGATCAGCCCTCCCGGTTTCGTCTGCTCGATCCACGCGGGCGGGATGGCGAGGACGCCGCAGGTGGCGATGACCCGGTCGAACGGGCGGACGTCGGCGTGGCCGGTCAGGGCGTCACCGACGACGAGCTCGGGGAAGAAGCCGCACGCCCCCAGCGAGATCCCGGCCCGCGCGGAGACCTCCGGGTCGACCTCGACGGAGACGATCTGACCGTCGCCGAGGCGGTGGCAGCCCAGCGCCGTGGAGTAACCGGTGCCGGTGCCCGCTTCGAGGACCCGGTGGCCGTCCTCGACCTGGAGGTTCTCCCACATACGCACGACCAGGTTCGGCATGGTGCTGGAGGACGTGGGGGCCCGCATGATCTCGCCCCGCAGGTCGCCGGGCACGATCGTTCCGGCGACCTGGGTGACCAGGGATTCGTCCCGGTAGCACTGTCCGAGCCAGCCCGGCGAGTCGGGCAAGACGGGCGCCCAGGCGGTCGGCGCGGAGCCGGGGACGACGTCGAAGAAGCCGCCGCGCAGGAACTCCTCGCGGGGCACGGCCTCCACGGCGTGGCGCCACGGTTCGGTCCGCAGGAACCCACGCTCGGCCAGGCTATCGGCGAGTTCGCGGCGGAGGCGGGTGCTGTCGCCGGTGGTCGGGGTCATCCGGTCTTCCTCTCCAGCAGGTCGGCCATCGCCGTGAGCATCGGCAGACCGGTCTCGGGCTCCAGCCAGTACCACTGACCGGACGGGTTGCACTCCAGGAACCACCATCGGCCCTGCCGGTCCACCGCGAAGTCGAAAGCGCCGAAGACCAACCCGAAGTGGGCGAGGTAGGTGTGCAGGGCCTCGGTGACGCCGGGCGGCAGGGTGGCGACGGAGTAGGTGAGCTTGCTGTAGTCGGTCCGCCAGTCCAGCAGGTCGCAGTCGATCCGGACGGGGAAGACCTGGTCGCCGATGACGGTGACGCGGACGTCGGCGACCTTGTCGACGCGCTGCTGGAACAGGTGGGCGGTGCCGGCCACCGCCTCGTCGATCTCGTCCGCGGTCACCTCTGCGACCTCGACGGTGCACGAGATGCCGTCGACGCGGTAGAGCGGTGCCGACAACGGCTTGTAGATCACAGGGCCGTGTCGCTTGATGAACGCCCTCGCGGTGTCCGGTTCCGAGGTGATCAGTGTCGGAGGGATCGAGAAACCGGCTGCGGCTGCGGCGGCGAGCCCGGAGGGCTTGAACTCGGCGTCGCCGATGCGGTGCGGGTGGTTGACGTACAGGCAGCCGGGAAGGGACGCCATGATGCCGCCGAGGCCGTACCGGGCCTGGGTGACGGCGAAGCGGGCGTCCTGCTCGTCGAGGTGCGGGAACGCGAACCCGGACGGGCGCCGGTAGTACAGGGACCGGACCTTCGAGAGGTCGGCAGTTCGGGACGGCGTCGTGATCGAGCCCTCGACGCCGTCGGAGCTGATCGTGGCCGCGACCGACAAGGCGTGGGGGAAGTCCCCGGAGTCGAGCCGCACGACCGGGACGCCCCGGTCGTGCAGCTCGACGATCACCAGGTCGGCCGTGGGGTCGTCCTTGATGGTGACGACCAGCACCGGGCCGACGTCGGTCACTGATCGCCGTCGTTCCCCGTGTCCTGGTCGCCGCCGCCGGCCCCGCCGCCGCCGGAGCCGTCGGACGGGTTGCCGGTGTTGGTGGGCGGATTGGTACCGGTGCTGGTGCCGTGGCCGGGCATCTCCATGACCGCCCCGGTCGCGTCGAAGTAGCGACCGGCCTGGGTGGAGGGGTCGATCTCGACGCGGGCGTATCCGGGCGAGAACGCCGGGTACGGCGCCATCCTGCGGACGCCCCACGGCACGGCCGTGGTGACGCCGGTGGGCAGCGGGCTCCCGGTGAGGAGCCGATCGGAGTGGACGAACATGAGGTTGTACCTCCCTGTAGGTGATCCTTTTGGGGCCGCCCGGTAGGTGCGGCAACCGTGGCAATGCGGGCGGAATCTGTGGGTGTGCGAGTTTGTTAGTGCTGCGGTCGGGCGGATGGAGGCTCTCGCGTGGGGCGAGAGCCGGCGGGATGCGGCGCCAGTGCGGCGGCCACCCGCCACGGGCCTGTCAGGGCCGCCAGTAGCGGCGGTTGATCTTGCGGACTTCGGCACGAAGCCGTTGGAGAGTCGGCGATTCGGCCGCCGGTTCGAGGGGCGGCGTGGCCGGCCCGGCTTCCTCGATGTCGTCGTACCGGACGGGCCCGCCAAGGAAGTTGGTCCAGGGCGGGAGCGGGTTCTCCGGTTTATCCGTCATCGCGCGCCGCCAGGCATTCATCGTGCTCCAGGTGCAGGGCACGCCATTTGGCGACCTTGCGCCGGATGGTCGGGTGCTCGGTGTACTGGCGTTCGAGGTCGTCGAACCAGAGGCAGGAGGGACACTCGTCAGCGTCGGCGGCGGGTTCTTGCTTGTGCATCGCGATCTCACGCAGGGACATCGGCCACCGCCCTGCACGCCCCCATGTGCCGGGCGCGGATCTTTTCGAGCTCCGCCAACACGCCGGGCAACCGGGCCTCCGGATACCTCCTGCGCATCTCCGCATCCGCGATGCGCTCGAACGCCGCGCAGACGACGCACTTGGGCTTCGAGGGCATGGTTTTTGCGGCTCTCGGGACGTCGAGAGGACGCTCGGCAGTCGCCATGAGTGCTCCAGTTCGCTCGATCGGGTATCGATGCGACGGCTCTGCGCTGTATGGAACGCCTTGTCGAGCCGCAGCAATCACTCCGCAGGCGCCGGGGCCGGACGCTCGGCTGTTTCCGGTGGAGTGACTGTTAGCAAGTCAACGCCCTGGGCATGCCGTAGGAGAGGGCCGCAATGAGGGCCGGTGATTCGGCCCCGGGCCGCTTTTCGAGCCATAATTGAGACACCGTCACCTCAGAGCTAGGGGATGCCGTGACCCTCACCCCGAACGGGATCGGCGAGCTGTTGCGCAGGACCCGGGAGCGATCCGGACTGAGCCGGGAGGAGCAGGCTGCCGTCGTCGGCCGCGAAACGGGTGAGTGGTGCAGCCCGGACACGGTCAAGAATTGGGAGACGGAGAAGAGGATTCCGCGTCAGCCATCGCTCCAGGGCATCGCTGATGCTTACGGTCTTCCCGTGGACCAGGTGGCCGAGGCCGTAGCCCGCTCTCGGCGGCATCGGCGCGAACACGGCACGGAGGACAAGGTGGACCGGCGGAAGTTCATCGGGGTGGGCGCGGCGGTGGCAGGTGTCGTGGTTCTGCCCGGCATCGCCCAGGCCCGGGATGGGATCGATTCAGCGCTGACGCCGTCCGAGGACGGTGATCTCGCCTACTTGGAAGCGGCCTTCGAGCGGCACCGGGGCGGATACCGGGGTCGGTCGCCGGATCGTGTCCTCGGTGAGATGTTGTCCGACCTCGACCTCCTCCGGGATGTTCTCAACCGTCCGCACCCGACGCGAACCAGGGCGGAACTGGCCCGGACGGCTGCGGGGATCACGGGCCTGGTCGCCATCGTCCAGCACGACCGCGGGGACCAACGTGGCGCCTTCCAGTGGTTCGCGACCGCTGAGCGGGCCGCCCGGGAGTCGGGGGATCAGCGGATGCTCGCCTGGGTTCTGGCCCGGCACGCCATGGTGCCGCTCAACTACGGGGCACCCGAGACGGCGGCCCGGATCGCGGCCCGTGCACGGTTCGAAGCAGGGAGCGGTTCGACAGCGGCCGGTGCCCTGGCCGCGGCGGTCACCGCCCGCGCCCTTGCTGCCTCCGGTGACTACGAAGGTGCACGGCGCGCGGTCAACGATGTCCGTACCGTTGCGGAGCACTTGGACGGTGCCGAGGCGGCCGACACCTGGTTCGGCTACCCCGAGCAGAAGCATCATGTCCACCTCTCACAGGCGTACACGCTGCTCGGCGAGTCGCGCAACGGCTACGCCGCGCAGGACCAGGCGCTCGACCTCACGGACTCCCCATCGGTCATGACACGCGCTCTTTTGGCGATGGACACGGCCGCCTGCCTGCGGATCGACGGGGACCACACCGGAGCAGCCGAGATGGCGGTCGGGGTGTGGGAACGGCTACCGAGCGGCTACCGGGAGGGGTTGATCCGATCACGAGCCGAGTTGCTGCACGAGAAGCTCGCCGGTCAATCGCGTGAGGCGCTCGGGGAGGCACTGATCGCGAGCTGAGCGGGATGGACAAGACGAAGCGCCCCCGCTCGGCCGCTGCCGAGCGGGGGCGCCAGAATCAGGGGTTCAGCTTTCGGGCAGGAGATGATGCGCCGCAGGCGACGTGTGGACGATCCCGGAGGTGGAGCATGCCCAGGCGTGACTACGAGAACGATCCGAACGCTCCCAAGGCCAACAGCCTGGTGCCGGCCGCATCGGTGGTCGTGGTCGACGAGGCGGGCCGCATCCTCCTCCAGCGCCGCACCGACAACGGGATGTGGGGTCTTCCCGGCGGCATGATGGAAATCGGCGAGTCTCTCGGGGAGTGCGGCATCCGCGAGACTTTCGAGGAAACCGGCATCCACATCGAGATCACCGGGATCGTCGGCACCTACACCAACCCCGGGCGCGTCCTCGCCTACGACGACGGCGAGGTCCGGCAGGAGTTCAGCATCTGTCTCCTCGGGCGCCCGGTCGGTGGCGAACTCCGAATCTCGGAAGAGTCCCACGAAGTGGCGTGGTTCAGCCCCGCCGACACGGACGGGCTGCCGATGGTGCCCAGTGTCCGCAAGCGGGTGTCCGACTGGCGGTCCGGGGTCATTCCAGTTGTGCGCTGATCTGCCATGTCGGTGAGCAGTACTCTGCTGGACCGTGGCCGCGATCTGCCGATCAGTGGCCATCTGCCAGACCAATGACGGCCGGTGGGGCTGCATCTCGTATTGCTTGATCTGGGCCCCATGTCATCCGGAGGACCCGATGGTGAACTGTGCGCAGTGCTCCGCTCCCGCCGCGATCGAAGACCTCGACGAGCAGCCTCCGCAGGCCTGGTGCCTTGGGTGTGCCACCGCTCTCGTCCGGGCCGGTGATCCCGTCGTCAACTACCGGCCCTTCGAGGACCGGGACGAGTACGCGCGCGTCCTCGCCGGCGGCAGCACTGCCGTACTGCCCTTCGGCTGAAACGCCCCCGCTCGGCCGGGGCCGAGCGGGGGCGCGGCCGTACGGCTCAGCGCTTGGCGGCGGCGCGTTGGTAGGCGCGGCCTGCGAGCGGGATGACGATGGCCAGGAGTACGCCCATCACGATCGTGGCGGCGAGGATCGGGTGGTCGGACGGGAAGGCGCCGTCCGACGCGCCGCGGTCGTTGCCGAAGAGGTCGCGGGCGGCCGACACCACCGCGCTGACCGGGTTCCACTCCACGACGACCCGCATCCAGCCGGGCAGGCCCTGCGGCGGGACGAACGCGTTCGACAGGAACGCCAGCGGCATCATCACGACGCCCGCCAGCGCGCTCACCGCCTCCGGGCTGCGCAGCGAGAGGCCGACCAGCGCGCCCACCCACGACATCACGAAGCCCATCAGCAGCAGCAGCCCGAAGCCGGCCAGTGTCTGCAGGATGCCGTTGTGCGCCCGCCAGCCGATGAGGTAGCCGACCAGCGCCATGATCGCGGAGGTCCACGAGACGAGCACGAGGTCCGCGACGGTGCGGCCGAGGAGGACCGACGAGCGCGAGATGGGGAGGGCGCGGAAGCGGTCCACCAGACCGTTGTTGAGGTCCTCGACCACCCCGACCGCCGTGGTGGTCAGGTTGGCCAGCATCACCTGGGCGAAGATGCCCGCCATGATGTATTCCTTGTAGCCCCCCTGCCCCGGCACCTGCATCGCGCTGCCGAACAGGTACCCGAAGACCAGGACGAACGCCACCGGCATGACGGTGATGCCCAGGAGCTGCTCCGGCATCCGCCGGATGTGCCGCATCTGGCGGCCCGCGAGCGCGAACGTGTCGCTGAACACCTCGGTCATGCTGTCTGCAACTCCTTGGACTGGGCGGGGGCGGCAGCGGGCTCCGCGCCCTGCTTGCCGGTGAGGGCGAGGAAGACGTCGTCCAGCGAGGACCGGCGGACGGCGAAGTCCTGCGGCTCGATGCCGAGTTGCTGCAAGCCCTGGGCGGCGGCGGCGATGGTGGTCACCCCGCCGCTCATCGGCACGGACACCGTCCGGGCGTCCTCGTCCACGCTCGGTTCGCCGGAGGCGAGCCCGGCCAGGACCCGGGTGGCGTCGGCGAGGTCCGCGGCCGTGGCCAGCGACACCTCCAGGCGCTCGCCGCCGACCTTGCGCTTGAGCTCGTCCGGGGTGCCGTCGGCGATCACGACGCCCTTGTCGATGACCACGATCGAGTCGGCGAGCTGGTCGGCCTCCTCCAGGTACTGGGTGGTGAGGAGGACGGTCACGCCGTTGCGGACCTGTTCGTTGATCATGTCCCAGAGCGCGAGCCGGCTGGTCAGGTCGAGCCCGGTGGTCGGCTCGTCCAGGAACAGCACCGGCGGCGCGGCGACCAGGCTCGCGGCCAGGTCGAGGCGCCGGCGCATGCCGCCCGAGTACGTCTTCGCCGGGCGCCCGGCCGCGGCCGTCAGGTCGAACTTCTCCAGCAGCTCGTCGGCCCTGGCCTTGGCGCCGCGCCGGCCGAGGCGCAGCAGGCGGCCGATCAGCTGGAGGTTCTCGCGGCCGGTGAGCCGCTCGTCGACGGCCGCGTACTGGCCGGTGAGGCCGACGTTCGCGCGGATCTGCTTGGCCTGGGTGTGCAGGTCGAAGCCGGCGATGGTGGCCCGCCCCTCGTCCGGCGCGAGCAGGGTGGTGAGGATGCGCACGGTGGTGGTCTTGCCGGCGCCGTTGGGGCCGAGCACGCCGAGGATGGTGCCGGCCGGCACCTCCAGGTCGATGCCGTCGAGCGCCTGGTGGTCGCCGTAACGCTTGCGGAGGCCCTCCGCCGAGATCGCCGTTTCCATGACGGCTCCTTTGCTGTGTGAGGTGGTCAGTTGACGGAGGTCAGCCGGGCGAGCAGGACGCGGCCGATCTCGGCCGCCGGCTCCGGCTGGAGCAGGTGGCCGTGGTGCGCGTGCACCGGGTGGGTGGTGATGCGGCCGGCCACGTGCGGCCGCCAGGCCGCCGCGGAGGCCGCGATCCGCGCCTCGGGGTCGTCGGTGCCGACCGTCGAGACGAACAGCAGCAGCTCGCCGTCGAAGCGGCGCGGCCGGTAGCCGTCGCTCAGCGCGTGGTTGTTGACGCCGACCTTCACGAAGGCGGTGATGTGCTGCTCCGAGAGGCTGCCGAGCGCGCTGTCCCGGCCGCGGATCAGCTCCATCGCCCGCTGGTGGTCCAGGGGGCGGGAGCGGATCTCGTCGAGGTCGTAGCCGACGAAGTCGAGCAGCGTCTCCAGGACGTCCCGTTCGGTGGGCTTGGTGTAGCCCTCGTCGGTCGTCCAGGACTCGTCGAACGGGGTCTGGTCGAGGTTGGCGAGCAGCGCGACCTCGGCGCCCTGCTCGACGAGCAGGGTGGCCACCTCGTGCGCGACCAGCCCGCCGAAGGACCAGCCGACCAGGTGGTACGGCCCCTCGGGCTGCACCGCGCGGATCTGCTCGACGTAGTCCGCGGCCATCTCCTCGACGCTGGTCGCGATGCGGGCGTCCCTGCCGTCCAGGCCGCGGGCCTGGAGGCCGTAGACCGGGTACTCGGCGGAGATGTGCCTGAGGAGCGACGAGTACGGCCAGCTGAGGCCGCCGGCGCCGTGCACGCAGAACAGCGGGTGGCGGTCGCCGCCGGTGCGCAGCGGCAGCAGCACCTCGAAGCCGTCGCCGTCCTGGCCGGTGCCGAGCTTCTCGGCGAGGCGGGCGACGGTCGGCGTCTCGAAGATGCCCCGGTTGCCGAGCTTCACGCCGAGGACGGACCGGATCCGGCTGACCAGCTGGATGGAGGTGATGCTGTCGCCGCCCAGCTCGAAGAAGCTGTCGTCGATGCCCACCCGGTCCACTTTCAGGACCTCGGCGAACAGGCCGCACAGCACCTCCTCCTGCGCCGAGCGCGGGCCGCGCGCAGTGGTCGCCGACTCGGTTGCGGGGGCCGGGAGTTGCTTGCGGTCGAGCTTGCCGTTGACGCTCAGTGGGAGGGCGTCGAGGGTGACGAAGGCGGACGGGACCATGTAGTCGGGCAGGGCGGCGGCGAGGTGGGCGCGGAGGGCTTCGGTGTCGAGGGTGCCGGGGGTGGTCGGGACGATGTAGGCGACGAGGCGCTTGAGGCCGGGCTGGTCTTCGCGGACGACGACCGTGCTTCGGGCGACGGCTGCTTGGCGGGTCAACACGGTTTCGATTTCGCCGAGTTCGATGCGGAAGCCGCGGATTTTGACTTGGTCGTCGGTGCGGCCGAGGTAGTCGAGGTGTCCGTCGGGGGTCCAGCGGGCGAGGTCGCCGGTGCGGTACATGCGGGTGCCAGCGGGGCCGTACGGGTTGGCGGTGAAGCGTTCGGCGGTGAGGGCGGGGCGGCCCAGGTAGCCGCGGGCGAGGCCGTGGCCGGCGAGGTAGAGCTCACCCGTGACACCCGGGGGAACGGGCCGGAGGTGTTCGTCGAGGATCAGCGTGCGCGTGTTCGGGATGGGGGTGCCGATCGTGGGCACACCCGTGCCTGGAGCGAGCGGTGTGGAGATGGTGGCGGCGACGGTGGATTCGGTGGGGCCGTAGGCGTTGGTCATGCGGCGGCCGGGGGCCCAGCGGTCGACGAGTTCGGCGGAGGTGGCGTCGCCGCCGACGATGAGGCTGCGGAAGTGGGGGAAGTCCCCAGCGGGGACGCTGGCGAGGGCTGCCGGGGGGATCAAGGAATGCGTGACGCGCTCGCTCGTCAGGACGTCGGCGAGGACGTCTCCGGCGAGGGGACCGGCGGGCGGGACGATGAGGGTGGCGCCGGCGGCGAAGGTCATGACGAGTTCCAACACGGAGGCGTCGAAGCTCGGTGAGGCGAACTGGAGGACGCGGCTGTCGGGGGTGACGTCGAAGCGCTGGAGTTCGGCGGTGGCGAAGGCGGCGATGCCGGTGTGGGTGACGACGACGCCCTTGGGGCGGCCGGTGGAGCCGGAGGTGTAGATCAGGTACGCCGGGTTGGCCTGGTCGACTGGGACACCGGGACGCTCTGCCGATTCCTTCGAGACGGAGGGGAGTTCGCGTAGGACGAGTGCCGGCTTCGCGTCATCGAGCATGTAGCTGATGCGGTCGCTCGGGTAGTCGGGGTCGATCGGCAGGTACGCCGCCCCGGCCTTCAGCACGCCGAGCTGGGCGATGACGATGTCGACGGATCGCGGCAGCAGTAGCGCGACGATGCTCTCCGCCCCGACGCCCTGGCCGTGCAGCCAGTGGGCGAGCCGGTTGGCTCGCTCCTCCACCTCGGCGTACGTGAGGACGAGCTCGCCACTCGCGATCGCGGGCGCCGAGGGCGTGGCGTCGACAGCGGCCTCGAAGAGCCCGTGGAAGGTGGCCGGGGCCAATTCCCGATCGATGCCCGCCCATTCGCCGAGGACGAGCCCGCGCTCGTCCTCGGTCAGGACGTCGATGTCACCGACCCGGACCGACGGGTCCGTCGCGACGGCCTCCAGTACCGCGACGAGCCGCGCGCCCAACGCCTCCGCCGTCGCCCGGTCGAAGAGGTCGACGGCGTACTCGACACTCCCCGCCAGCCCCTCCGCCGACTCCGCGAGCTGGAAGGTCAGGTCGAACTTGGCCGCGTCGAACGTCGCCTCGTGCGGCGCCGCCCGCACCCCCGCGAGGTCGAGCGTCGCCGCGCCGGTGTTCTGGAACGCGAGCATGACCTGGAACAGCGGGTGCCGGGCCATCGAGCGCTCGGGGTTGAGGATCTCGACGAGGCGCTCGAACGGCACGTCCTGGTTGGCGTACGCCGCGAGGTCCGTCTCCCGTACGCGGCGCAGCAGTTCGCGGAAGCTCGGCCGCCCCGAGAGGTCGTTGCGCAGGACGAGCGTGTTGACGAAGAAGCCGACGAGGTCGTCGAGCGACTCGTCCGTCCGTCCGGCGATGACGCTGCCGAGCGGGATGTCGTCGCCGCCGCCGAGGCGGTGCAGCAGCGTGGCGAGTGCGGCCTGGACGACCATGAAGAGGCTGGTGCCCGTCTCCTTGGCCAGCGCCGCGAGGTGACCATGAACCGAGGAAGGGACCGTGAACGTGACGGTGTCCCCGCGGTAGCTCGTCCGGGCCGGGCGGGGCCGGTCGGTGGGCAGCGGGAGTTCCTCGGGCAGTCCGGCGAGTGCCGTGCGCCAGTAGTCGACCTGCCGGTTGAGCTCGCCGGCCGGGTCGTGCTCGTCGCCGAGGACCTCGGCCTGCCACAGTGTGTAGTCGGCGTACTGGACCGGCAGCGGCGTGAACTCCGGTGCGGTGCCGCCCAGTCGGGCCGCGTACGCCACCGACAGGTCGCGGGCCAGCGGCGCCATCGACCAGCCGTCCGCCGCGATGTGGTGCACGACCACCAGCAGCACGTGTTCCTCGTCCGAGACGATGAACAGTCCGGCCCGCAGAGGCAGTTCGCGCGCCAGGTCGAAGCCGCGCCCGGCCTCCGCCGCGACCGCCTCGGCGCTGTACGGCGCGCGGAGCAGCTCCGGCCGGGCCGCGTCGGCGGGCAGGATCAGCTGCTGCGGCCGCCCGTCGGCGTCGGGGAAGACGGTCCGCAGGCTCTCGTGCCGCGCAGTGACGTCGGCGAGGGCCGCCTCAAGAGCCGACGGGACGACCGGCCCGGTGAGGCGGACGGCGATCGGCAGGTTGTAGGTCGCGCCGGGGCCCTCGAAGCGGTCGAGGAACCAGAGCCGCCGCTGGGCGGCGGACAGCGGCACGGGCTCGGGCCGCACCCGGGCGGTCAGCGCCGGGCGGGTGCTCGCGGCGTCGCCGAGGCGTTCGGCGAGGGCGGCCGGGGTCGGTGCCTCGAACAGGGCGCGGACGGGGAGTTCGGCGCCGAGCCGGGCGCGGACCCGGCCGGCGACCCGCACGGCGAGCAGCGAGTGGCCGCCGAGGTCGAAGAAGCCGTCGTCGATCGAGACGCTCTCCAGCCCGAGGACCTCGGCGTAGATCGCGCACAGCGCCTTCTCCTGCGCGGTGCGCGGCGCCCGGCCGGTGCCGGCGGCGCGCGGGCCGGGGGCGGGCAGGGCGGCGCGGTCGAGCTTGCCGTTGACGGTGCGCGGGAGGCGGTCGAGCGGGACGATCGCGGCCGGGACCATGTAGTCGGGCAGCCGCTCGCCGAGCACGCGGCGCAGCTCCTCGGCGGCGGGCACGGCGCGCCCGGCGGCGGGGACGGCGTAGCCGACCAGCTCGCGGATGCCGGGGCGGTCCTCGCGGACGACGACGGCCGCGACGGCGACGTCGGGGTGGGCCTCGATGGCGGCGGTGACCTCGCCGAGCTCGATCCGGAAGCCGCGCACCTTGACCTGGTCGTCGGCCCGGCCGAGGCAGTCGAGGCGGCCGTCGCGGGTCCAGCGGGCGAGGTCGCCGGTGCGGTACATGCGGGAGCCGGCCGGGCCGTACGGGTCGGCGGTGAAGCGTTCGGCGGTGAGGCCGGGGCGGCCGAGGTAGCCGCGCGCGAGTCCGGCCCCGGCCAGGTACAGCTCGCCGGGCACGCCGGGGGCGACCGGGCGCAGGGCCGCGTCCAGGACGTACGCCCGGTAGTTGTCGAGCGGGCGGCCGATCAGCACCCGGCCGGCGTCGGTGATCCGCTGGCCGACGGCGTCGACGGTGGTCTCGGTGGGCCCGTACAGGTTGTAGGTCACCACGCCGTCGATCCCGGCGAGTTCGGCGCGCAGCGCCTCGCCGAGCGCCTCGCCGCCGAGGGCGACGACCAGCGGGCGGGCGGATCCGTCGGTGGTGAGGCCGAGTTCGTGGAGCTGCTGGTAGTGGCCGGGGGTGGTGTCGAAGTGGTCGATGCCGCCGACCCGGCGCGCGTAGGCGGCGAGCGCGGCGGGGTCGTGCCGGGCCTCGTCGTCGATCAGGTGCAGTTCGTGGCCGCGCAGCAGCCACAGCAGCGGGTCGATCGCGGCGTCGAAGGAGAACGACGCGGCCAGCGCGGCCTTGAGCCGGCGCCCGCCGGTCGAGGCGATCTCGCGGGCGTAGAGGCGCTCGAAGTGGTCGTGGTAGAGGTTGACGACGCTGCGGTGCTGCACGGTGACGCCCTTGGGGCGGCCGGTGGAGCCGGAGGTGTAGATGACGTACGCGGCGTTGTCGGGGCGCGGGGCGCCGGAGCGCTCGGCGGCGGTGAGCGGGGCGGCGGACCACCGGGCGTCGTCCCGGACGGCCAGCACCTCGGCGGGGTCGGCGAGTTCGGCGACCGGGCGGGCGTCGTCGGTCATGTAGGCGATGCGGTCGGCCGGGTAGTCGCGGTCGACCGGCAGGTAGACGGCGCCCGCCTTCATGACCGCGAGCAGCGCGACGACGTGCTCGGCGCAGCGCGGCAGCCGCACGGCGACGACCTGCTCGGGCCGGACGCCGTCGGCGACGAGCCGGCGGGCCAGCCGGTTGGCCCAGGCGTCGAGTTCGGCGAAGGTGAGCGCGGTGTCCCGGAAGACCAGGGCGGTGGCGTCGGGGGTGCGGGCGGCGGCCGCCTCGAAGAGGCCGGGGACGGTGCCGGTGGGGTGGTCGCTCGCGGTGTCGTTCCACTCGACGAGGACGCGCCGGCGCTCGTCCGCGGTGAGCAGGTCGAGGGCGGAGAGCGGCCGGTCCGGGTCGGCGACCAGCGCGGCGAGCAGCCGCACGAAGCGGTCGGCGAGGTCCTGGGCGGTCTCCCGGTCGAACAGGTCGGTGGCGTACTCGACGCCGCCCGCGAGGCCGTCCGGCGTGCCGTCGGCGGTGAAGCGCTCGGCGAGCACGAGGGACAGGTCGAAGTTGGACATCCGCAGGCCGACCGGCTGGGACGTGGTGCGCAGCCCGTCCAGGTCGAGGCTCGCCTCGGCGGTGTTCTGGAAGGAGAGCATGACCTGGAACAGCGGGTGGCGGGCCAGCGAGCGGCCCGGGTTGAGCACCTCGACGAGCTGCTCGAACGGGACGTCCTGGTGGGCGTAGGCGGCCAGCGAGACCTCGCGGACGCGGTCGAGCAGCTCGCGGAAGGTCGGGTCGCCGGAGGTGTCGGTGCGCAGCACGAGGGTGTTGACGAAGAAGCCGACGAGCTCGTCGAGCGCCTGGTCGGTGCGGCCGGCCACCGGGGTGCCGAGCGGGACGTCCTCGCCCGCGCCGAGGCGGGTGAGCAGGGCGGCGAGCGCGGCCTGGGCGGCCATGAAGACGCTCGCGCGGTGGCCCTGGGCGAGGACGGCGAGCGCGCGGTGGACGTCCGCGGGCACGGTGAGCCCGACGGTGCCGCCGCGGTGGGTCATCTCGGGCGGGCGGGGGCGGTCGGTGGGCAGGGCCAGCTCCTCGGGGAGGCCGGCCAGGGTGGTGCGCCAGTGCTCGATCTGGCGGGCGAGTTCGCCGCCGGCGGTGTGCTCGTCGCCGAGCACCTCCTGGTGCCACAGCGTGTAGTCGGCGTACTGGACGGGCAGCGGCTGCCAGTCCGGCGCGGTGCCGCCGCGGCGGGCGCGGTAGGCGGTGGAGAGGTCGCGCGCGAGCGGGGCCATCGACCAGCCGTCGGCCGCGATGTGGTGGATCACGAGCAGCAGCACGTACTCGGTGCCGTCGAGGGCGAACAGGCGGGCGCGGAGCGGGATCTCGCGGGTGAGGTCGAAGTCCCGGGCGGCGGTGGCGGCGAGCGCCCGGGGCAGCTCCTCCTCGGTGACGCCGACGACCGGGACGGCCGGCGCGGCCTCGGCGGGGGCGAGGACGTGCTGGCGGGGGTCGCCGTCGGTGTCCGGGAAGACGGTCCGCAGGCTCTCGTGCCGGGCGACGACGTCGGCGAGGGCCGCGCGCAGCGCCGGGACGTGCAGCTCGCCGGAGATGCGGATCGCCATCGGCAGGTTGTAGGTGCCGCCGGCGTCCTCGAACCGGCCGAGGAACCAGAGCCGCCGCTGGGCGGGGGAGAGCGGGACGGTGGCGGGCCGCGGGCGGGCGGTGAGCGCCTGGCGGGCGCGGTCGGCGCCGCCGACCCGCTCGGCGAGGGCGGCCACGGTCGGCGCCTCGAAGAGGGCCCGGACGGGCAGTTCGACGTCGAGCTCGGCGCGGATCCGGCTGATCAGGCGGGTGGCGAGGAGCGAGTGGCCGCCGAGGGCGAAGAAGTCGTCGTCGGCGCCGACGTCGGGTAGTCCGAGGACTTCGGCGAAGAGGGTGGCGAGGAGTTTCTCGCGTTCGGTGGCGGGTGCCCGGCCGGGTGCGCGGTCGGCGAAGTCGGGGGCGGGGAGGGCCTTGCGGTCGAGCTTGCCGTTGGTGTTGAGGGGCAGGGCGTCCAGCAGGACGATCGTGGCGGGGACCATGTAGTCGGGCAGGTCGGCGGCGATGTGGGCCAGCAGGGCGGCCGGGTCCGGGGTAGCCCCGGCGGCGGGGACGACGTAGCCGACCAGCAGTTTGACGCCGGGGCGGTCTTCGCGGAGGACGACGGCGGCGCGGGTGACGCTGTCGTGTTTGACGAGGACGGATTCGATTTCGCCGAGTTCGATTCGGAAGCCGCGGACCTTGACCTGGAAGTCGGTGCGGCCGAGGTAGTCGATGGTGCCGTCGGGGGTCCAGCGGGCGAGGTCGCCGGTGCGGTACATGCGGGTGCCGGGGGTGCCGTGGGGGTCGGCGGTGAAGCGTTCGGCGGTGAGGGCGGGGCGGCTGAGGTAGCCGCGGGCGAGGCCGGTGCCGGCGAGGTAGAGCTCGCCGGGGGTGCCTTCGGGGACGGGGCGCAGGGCCGAGTCGAGGATGTAGGCGCGGGTGTTGAGCATCGGGCGGCCGATGGAGGGGCTGGCCGTGGTGCCGTCCAGGACGGCGGTGGTGGACCAGATGGTGGTCTCGGTGGGCCCGTAGACATTCAGGACGGACTGCCCGGTGGCGGCCATGGCCTGGGCCAGGGCACCGGGCACGGCCTCGCCGCCGACGAGCATGCGCAGGCCGGCCAGGGCATCCGGGACGTCGGCGGTCAGGCTCTGCCAGAGGGAGGGGGTGGCTTGGAGGACGGTGGCGTCGGTCTTGGTGATGAGGGCGGCGAGGGCTTCGGGGTCGAGGACCTCGTCCTTGCTCGCCACCACCACGGCGGCGCCGTTGAGGAGGGGGAGGTAGAGCTCCAGGGCGGCGATGTCGAAGGAGACGGTGGTGACGGCGATCAGGCGGTCGGTGCCGTCCATCGGCACCCGTGCCGACATGTCGGTGAGGAAGTTGTCGAGCGCGGCGCGGGGGATGACGACGCCCTTGGGCCGGCCGGTGGAGCCCGAGGTGTAGATCACGTAGGCGGGGGTGCGGCCATCGTGCTGAAGCCGGAGCGGTTCGGCGGACTGGGCGGTGAGCTGCTCCCGCACTGCCGCATCGTCGAGCAGCAGCGTCGGCGTGCCGGGCAGGCCCTCCGCCGTGGCCCGGGTGGTGAGCAGGAGCGAGGGCCGGGCGTCCTCCAGGACGTAGCCGAGGCGCTCGGCGGGGTGCTGGGGGTCGAGCGGGACGTAGCCGGCGCCGGACTTCTGGATGGCGAGCAGCGCGACGAGCAGGTCCGCGGTGCGCGGCAGGGCGACGGCGACGTAGCCCTCCGCCCCGGCGCCGCGCTCGACGAGCAGGCGGGCCAACCGGCTGGAGCGGGAGTCGAGTTCCGCGTAGCTGAGCCGCTCATCGCCGCTGATGACGGCGGTGGCGTCCGGCGTCGCCGCGACCTGCCGGGCGAAGCGCCCGAGCAGCGGCTCCAGCACCGGCACCGCCTCCGCCGAACCGGCCCACGCGTCGAGCACCCGGGTCCCGTCCGACAACCGCAGCCGCCCGACGGGAAGTTCGGCCGCCGAAGCCGCCTCGCCGAGCAGGCGCAGCAGCGCGGCGGCGAGCCCGTCGACCCGCTCCTGCGAGAGCAGGTCGGGCCGGTGCGCGAGGTCCAGCGCCAGCGTGCCGCCGAGGCCGACGGTGAGGCTCAGCGGGTAGTGGGTGCCCTCGTGGTTGCGGCCGTCGACGACGCCGAGGCCGCCCGCCGAGCGGCGCAGGCCCTCGGTGTCCACCGGGTAGTTCTCGAACACGAGCAGGGTGTCGAAAAGTTCGCCGTGCCCGGCGGTGCGCAGCACGTCGCTGAGGCCGAGGTACTGGTGGTCCATGAGCCCGGCCTGCTGGTCCTGGAGGCGCTCCAGCAGGGCGCCGAAGGTCTCGGCCGGGTCGAGGGCCACGCGCACCGGCAGGGTGTTGATGAACAGGCCGACCATCGACTCGATGCCCGCGACCTGTGGCGGACGGCCCGAGACCGTCCCGCCGAAGACCACGTCGTCGCGGCCGGTGAGCCGCCCGAGGACGATCGCCCAGGCCGCCTGCACGACGGTGTTGACGGTGACGCCGCGCTCGCGGGCCCAGCGGACCAGGGCGGCGGTCTGCGCCGTCGGCAGCTCCGCCCGGGTGGCCACCGGGACGACCGGTGCGCGGGACGGGTCGGGGGCGGCGAGCAGCGTCGGCTCCTCCAGCCCGCCGAGTACCT
Organism: Kitasatospora sp. NPDC059747; assembly: GCF_042732955.1. Lineage (NCBI taxonomy): Bacteria > Bacillati > Actinomycetota > Actinomycetes > Kitasatosporales > Streptomycetaceae > Kitasatospora > Kitasatospora sp. NPDC059747. The sequence continues at coordinate 44,191 of NZ_JBHWGV010000008.1, forward strand.
CCCGCCAGGCGGCCTCGGCGGTGGCGCGGTCCTGGGCGGCCACCCAGGTGAGGTAGTCGCGGTAGGGAGCGACGGGCGGCAGCGCGCGCTCGTCGGAGCCGCGCCGCAGCAGCCCGTACAGCTCGAAGAGTTCGCCGATGACCGTCGCCCGGGACCAGCCGTCGACCAGGATGTGGTGCACGGTGACGAGGAACCGGTGCCGGTCCGCGCCCTGGGAGACCAGGGTGAAGCGGATCAGCGGCGGGCGGGCGAGGTCGAAGCGGCGGGCGCGGTCCTCGGCCGCGACGGCCTCGGCGGCGTGCGCCCACGCGCCGGATGGTCGGCCGGTGAGGTCGACGACGGTGAAGTCCGGGGCGACCTCGAACGGGATCAGCTGGACCGGCTCGCCGTTCTTGCGGTACCGGAACGCGGCCCGCAGGCCGGCGTGCCGGCGCAGCAGGGCGGCGCAGGCGCCGCGCAGCGCGTCGGTGTCCAGCTCGCCCTCGATGTCCAGCGCGAGCTGCATCGTGTAGACGTCCGGGCCCTGGGTGTCGTAGCGGGCGTGGAACAGCAGGCCCTGCTGGAGCGGAGAGAGCGGCAGGATGCTCTCGATGCGTGGCTTGGCCTTGGTCGTCGCCGCCATCGGCGCCGCCGTGGTCGCTGCCGTGGTCGCTGCCTTGGTCATGTCGCTTCTCTCCAACTCAGAACTCGAAGTCTTCTTCGAACGCGTCGATCTCGTCCTGGTCGAGATCCAGCAGCGGTGCGGGCCGTGCAGCCGAGGGAGCCGGTGCGGCGGGCCGGGGCGCGAGGGCCTCGACCGGTCCGGCCGAGGGGTCCGCGGCGTGGGCGACCAGCGCCCGCAGGGCCGAGAACCACGCGGCGGCAAGGGCGGCGACCTCGTCCTCGGCGAACAGCTCGCCGGGCCAGCTCCAGGAGGCCACCAGGTGCGGGCCGTCCGGGCGGTCCTGGGCCAGCGAGTTGAGCTCCAGGGCGTGGCCGGCGGGCATCGCGGCGTCGCTGCCGCCGAGGCCGCCGTCGCCGTCGTCCTCGCCGTCCCCGGCGCCGAAGCGGCCCAGGTAGTTGAAGCCGAGCTGCGGCTCGGGGAGGGCGGCGAGCACGCCCGCCGTCTCCGGGTTGAGGTGGCGCAGCAGCCCGTACCCGGCGCCGTTGTCGGGCAGGACGGCGAGCTGTCCGGCCACCGCGGCCAGGGCCCGCCCGGCGGCGGGGCCGCCGGCCAGCAGCTCCGGCCAGTCGGCGGCGGCGACCCCGGGGTCGAGCCGCAGCGGGAACATGCTGGTGAACCAGCCGACCGTCCGCGAGACGTCGGCGTCCGGCAGGACCCCGGCGAGCAGTTCCTCGCGGCCGTGGCCCTCCAGGTCCAGCAGGACGCCGGCCGACCGCTCCCGGCCGCGGGCGCGGTCCCAGCCGGTGACGGCGAGCGCGAACGCGGTGAGCAGCACCTCGTTGACGCCGGTGCCGAGCACGCTGGGCACGGTGGACAGCAGCGGGCCGGTGACGTCGGCGGGCAGCGTCACGGTGTACTGCCGGGCGCCGGCCGCGAGGTCGCGGGTGCGGTCGAGCGCCCTGGTGCCCAGCGGGGGCTCCTGGTAGCCGGCCAGCATGGCGGTCCAGACCGGGAGTTCGGCGGTGCGCTCCGGGGTGAGGGCGGCGCGGGCGAGGCCGCGGGCCCAGGCCCGGAAGGAGGTCCACACCGGCGCCAGGACGGGCTCCCGGCCGGCCGCGACGGCCTCGTACGCGGCCATCAGGTCCGGCATCAGGATCCGCCAGGAGACGCCGTCGACCACCAGGTGGTGCAGGACGAGCAGCAGCCGGCCGGGGGCCTGCGGGCCGGCGTCGAACCAGACCGCCTGGACCATGACGCCGTCGTCCGGGTCGAGCCGGTCCTGGGCGGCGCGGCCCTCGGTGTCCAGTCGGGCGGCGGCCTCGGCCGCGGTGAGGCCGGCGACGTCGACCCGGTGGATCAGGCCGGCGGCCGTCGGCGCGCCCTTCGGCGGCACCTCCAGGGTCCAGGCCGACGGGCCGCGGACCAGGCGGGCGCGCAGCGCGTCGTGGTGGTCCAGGACGGCCTGGAGCACGGCCGACAGCACGTCCGCGGTGAGCCCGGCGGGCACCGGCGCGAGCACCGACTGGTTGAACCCGTCGATTCGGCCGCCGAGTTCGCGCAGCCAGCGGATGATCGGGGTGGCCGGGAGCGCGCCGACCGCCGGGTCCGCGCCCTCCGGGTCGGGCGCGAGCGCGAGCTCGGCCGGGGACTCGGGCAGGGCGGCGGCCAGCGCCTCGACCGTCTTGTGCCGGAAGACCTCGCGGGGCGTCAGCACCAGGCCGGCCAGGCGGGCGCGGCCCACCAGTTGGACGGAGGTGATGCTGTCGCCGCCGAGGGCGAAGAAGCTGTCGTCGGCGCCGACCTCGGGTAGTCCGAGGACTTCGGCGAAGAGGGTGGCGAGGAGTTTCTCGCGTTCGGTGGCGGGTGCGCGGCCGGGTGTGCGGTCGGCGAAGTCGGGGGCGGGGAGGGCCTTGCGGTCGAGTTTGCCGTTGGTGTTGAGCGGCAGCGCGTCCAGCAGGACGATCGTGGCGGGGACCATGTAGTCCGGCAGCTCGGCGGCCACGTGGGCGCGCAGCCCGGCCGGGTCGGCGGTGCCGTCCGGCACGACGTAGCCGACCAGCAGTTTGACGCCGGGGCGGTCTTCGCGGACGACGACGGCGGCGCGGGTGACGCTGTCGTGTTTGACGAGGACGGATTCGATTTCGCCGAGTTCGATGCGGAAGCCGCGGACCTTGACCTGGAAGTCGGTGCGGCCGAGGTAGTCGATGGTGCCGTCTTGGGCCCACTTTGCGAGGTCGCCGGTGCGGTACATGCGGGTGCCGGGGGTGCCGTGGGGGTCGGCGGTGAAGCGTTCGGCGGTGAGGGCGGGGCGGCCGAGGTAGCCGCGGGCGAGGCCGGTGCCGGCGAGGTAGAGCTCGCCGGGGGTGCCTTCGGGGACGGGGCGCAGGGCCGAGTCGAGGATGTAGGCGCGGGTGTTGAGCATCGGGCGGCCGATGGAGGGGCTGGCCGTGGTGCCGTCCAGGACGGCGGTGGTGGACCAGATGGTCGTCTCCGTCGGGCCGTACACGTTGAGCACCGACCGCCCGGCCGAGGCCATCGCCTCGGCGAGTGCACCCGGTACCGCTTCGCCGCCGACCAGCATGCGCAGGGCGGAAAGCGCCTGCGGTACCTGGGCGGTGAGCGTCTGCCAGAGGGACGGTGTGGCTTGGAGGACGGTGGCGTCGGTCTTGGTGATGAGGGCGGCGAGGGCTTCGGGGTCGAGGACCTCGTCCTTGCTCGCGATGACGACGGCGGCGCCGTTGAGGAGGGGGAGGTAGAGCTCCAGGGCGGCGATGTCGAAGGAGACGGTGGTGACGGCGATCAGGCGGTCGGTGCCGTCCATCGGGACGCGTGCCGACATGTCGGTGAGGAAGTTGTCGAGTGCGGCGCGGGGGATGACGACGCCCTTGGGGCGTCCGGTGGAGCCCGAGGTGTAGATCGCGTAGGCGGGCGTCCGGCCGTCGTGGACCAGCTCAAGAGGCCCGTCCGGCTGCTCGGGGACCGCCGCGTCGTCGAGCAACAGCACCGGGGTGCCGGTCGCCGGGAGGGCGGCGGCGGTCTCCCGCGTCGTGAGCAGGAGCGAGGGCCGGGCGTCCTCCAGGACGTAGCCGAGGCGCTCGGCGGGGTGCTGGGGGTCGAGCGGGACGTAGCCGGCGCCGGACTTCTGGATGGCGAGCAGCGCGACGAGCAGGTCCGCGGTGCGCGGCAGGGCGACGGCGACGTAGCCCTCCGCCCCGGCGCCGTGCTCGACGAGCAGGCGGGCCAACCGGCTGGAGCGGGAGTCGAGTTCCGCGTAGCTGAGCCGCTCATCGCCGCTGATGACGGCGGTGGCGTCCGGCGTCGCCGCGACCTGCCGGGCGAAGCGCCCGAGCAGCGGCTCCAGCACCGGCGCCGCCTGCGCCGAACCGGCCCACGCGCCGAGGACCAGCGCCTCGCCCGCCGGTTCGCCCAGCCGCAGCCGCCCGACCGGCTCCTCCGCGAGCGCGGCGGCCTCGCCGAGCAGGCGGACGAAGGTCGCGGCGAGCCCGTCCACCCGCTCCTGCGAGAGCAGGTCGGGCCGGTGCGCGAGGTCGAGGCCGAGGGAGCGGCCGAGGCTCACGGTGAGGCTCAGCGGGTAGTGCGTGGACTCGTGGTTGTCGCCGCCCACGATGCCGAGCCCGCCGGCGGCCGTGCGCAGCCCGTCGGCGTCGAGCGGGTAGTTCTCGAACACCACGAGGGTGTCGAAGAGTTCACCGAGCCCGGCGATCCGCTGGAGGTCGGCGAGCGGCAGGTACTGGTGGTCCATGAGCCCGGCCTGCTGGTCCTGGAGGCGTTCCAGCAGCGCGCCGAAGCGCTCGGCGGGGTCGAGGGTCACGCGCACCGGCAGGGTGTTGATGAACAGGCCGACCATCGACTCGACGCCGGGGACCTGTGGCGGACGGCCCGAGACCGTCCCGCCGAAGACCACGTCGTCGCGGCCGGTCAGGCGGCCCACCACCATCGCCCACGCGGCCTGGACCACGGTGTTGACGGTGACCCCGCGCTCCCGGGCGAAGCGGGCCAGCGCGGCCGTCCGCTCCTCGGGCAGCTCCAGCCGGGTGCGGACCGGCAGGACGGGGGCGCGGGACGGGTCGGGGGCGGCGAGCAGCGTCGGCTCCTCCAGCCCGTCCAGCACCTGCCGCCAGGCGGCCTCGGCGGCGGTGCGGTCCTGGCCGGCGATCCAGTCCAGGTAGTCGCGGTAGGGCGTCACCCGGGCGAGCCCGGCGGCGTCGCCGCGCGTGCCGTAGAGGGCGAACAGCTCGCCGAGGAAGACCGGCATGGACCAGCCGTCCAGCAGCAGGTGGTGGTGGCTGACGACCAGCCGGTGCCGGTCGGCGGCGGTGCTGATGAGGGTGAAACGCATCAGCGGGGGCCGGTCGAGGTCGAAGCGCCGGGTGCGGTCCTCGGCGGTGAGCCGGTCGGCCGCCGCCGCCCGCCCGTCCTCGGGCAGGTTGGTGAAGTCCACCTCGCGCAGCGGGAGTTCGACGTCCGCCGGGATCACCTGGAGCGGCGCGGCGGTGCCGTCCTGGCGGAAGGCGGCGCGCAGGTTCGGGTGCCGGGCGAGGAGGGTGCGCAGCGCCGAGCGCAGCGCGTCCCGGTCGACGGATCCCTCGATGTCGAGGGCGAGTTGGACGGTGTAGACGTCCTGGCCGTCGGTGTCGTAGGTGGCGTGGAAGTAGAGGCCCTGCTGGAGGGGGGAGAGGGGGAGGAGGTCGGTGAGGGGGCCGTGGTCGGCCTCCAGGCGGTCGATCTGCTCCTGGGTGACGGTGACGAGCGGGCGGACGTCGGACGGGGTGAGGCCGCTGTCGTCGGTGGCGGCGAGGGTGCGCAGGGCGGTGAACCAGGCCTCGGCGAGCTCGTGGACGCGGTCCTCGGTGAAGAGGGCGTCGGGCCAGGACCAGTCGGCGGTGAGCTGCGGGCCTTCGGGGGTGTCGAGGGTGGCGGCGTTGAGGTCGATGGCGTGGGCGAGCGGCATGGCGGGGTCGCGGCCGTCGCCGAGCGCGACGTCGGTGCACAGCGTCCAGTCGGCGTCCTCCCCGGCGGCGGTGAAGCGGCCGAGGTAGTTGAAGCCGAGCTGGGGGCGCGGGGCGTCGGTCAGGGAACCGCGCAGCAGGCCGTAGCCGATGCCGTTGTCCGGGAGGGCGTGCAGTTGCTCCTTGACGGCCTTGAGTGCGCGGCCGGGGTCGCCGGGGGCGCCGGGGTCGAGGCGGACGGGGAACATGCTGGTGAACCAGCCGGCCGTGCGCGTGGTGTCGGCGTGCTCGACGACGTTCTCGCGGCCGTGGCCCTCCAGCTCCACCAGGACCTGTGTGGCGTCGCCGCCCCGCCAGGCGTTCACGGCGAGCGCGAACGCGGTGAGCAGTACGTCGTTGACGGTCGCGCGGAAGCGCGCGGCGGTGTCGGTGAGCAGCGTGCCGGTGACGTCCGACGGCAGGGTCAGCGACAGGTGCCGGACGGTGGCCGCCGTGTGGACGGCCGGGTCCAGCTCCGCGAGCGGCGCGTCCTCGCCCGCCGACTGGGCCTGCCAGAGCGGGAGTTCGGCGGATCGGTCGAGCGTGGTGAGCTGCTCGGCCCAGCGGCGGAAGGACGTGGGGACGGGCTCCAGCGGGGTGCCCTCGTAGGCGTGGGCGAGGTCCGGCAGCAGGATGCGCCACGAAACGCCGTCCACCACCAGGTGGTGCGCCATCACCAGCAGGCGGCCCTGCTGCTCTGACCAGACGGCCTGAAGCATCACACCGGTGTCCGGGTCGAGTCGCAGCTGGGCGGCGCGGGCCTCGGCGGCGAGGTCGGCGCCCTCGGCGCGGCGCAGGACGTCGGCGGCGCGGACGGTGCCCGGCTCGGGGACGTCGAGGTTCCACGCGTCGGCGCCGCGGACCAGCCGGGCGCGCAGCACGTCATGGTGGTCCAGGAGCGTCTGCAGCGCGTCGGCCAGGCGCTCGAAGGTGGCGCCGGCGGGCGTCCGCACGACCATGGTCTGGCTGAACCCGTCGACGGCGCCGCCGAGTTCGCGCAGCCACCTGACGATCGGCGTCTCCGGGACGAGCCCGTACGCGGCCCCGGGCTCCTCCACCGGCAGCGCGGCGGCGGTGCCGGCGACGGCGGCCAGCGCCTCCGGGGTGCGGTGCCGGAACACGTCGCGGGCGGTGAGGACCAGCCCGGCCTTGCGGGCGCGGCTGACGAGCTGGATGGAGACGATGCTGTCGCCGCCCAGCTCGAAGAAGCCGTCCTCGGCGGACACCTCGGCCACGCCGAGCAGGTCGCGGAAGATCCCGCACAGGACCTCCTCGCCCGGCGTGCGCGGCGGCCGTCCGCGGCCGGTGCCGCGGTACTCGGGCGCGGGCAGGGCGCGGCGGTCGAGCTTGCCGTTGACCGTCAGCGGCAGCTCGTCGAGCGCGACGAAGGCGGACGGGACCATGTACGCGGGCAGCGCGGCGGCCAGGTGGGCGCGCAGCACGGCCTCGTCGAGGGCGCCGCCGCGCGGTACGACGTACGCCACCAGGCGCTTGATGCCGGGCTGGTCCTCGCGGACGACCACGGCCGAGCGCAGCGCGCCCTCGTAGTGGGCCAGCACCGTCTCGATCTCGCCGAGTTCGATGCGGAAGCCCCGGATCTTGACCTGGTCGTCGGTGCGGCCGAGGTAGTCGAGCCGGCCGTCGGCGGTCCAGCGCACGACGTCGCCGGTGCGGTACATCCGGCTGCCGGCCGGGCCGTAGGGGTCGGCGGTGAAGCGTTCGGCGGTGAGGTCGGGGCGGCCGAGGTAGCCGCGCGCGAGTCCGGCGCCCGCGAGGTACAGCTCGCCCGCGACGCCCGCCGGGACGGGCCGCAGGCGCTCGTCGAGGACGAGGGCGCGGGCGTTGGCCACCGGGCGGCCCACCAGCGGCCGCGCGGTGTCCGCGGTGCTCGTGGCGGCGCTGTCGACGGTGGCCTCGGTCGGGCCGTACAGGTTGTAGCCGGTGACGCCCGGGGTGCGGGCGAGCTCCTGCCACAGCGCCGGGCTCACGGCCTCGCCGCCGAGGGCGAGGATCCGCGGCCGGGCCGACGCGTCCCGCACCAGGCCCTGCTCGACGAGCTGCTCGGCGTAGGACGGGGTGAGCTCCAGGAAGTCGATCCGGTGCTCCCGGACGTAGCCGATCAGGGCCTGCGGCTCGCGCCGGGTGTCGTCGTCCACGAGGTGCAGTTCGTGGCCGGCGACCAGCCAGAGCACCGGGTCGAGCGAGGCGTCGAAGGACACGGCGGCGGTGAGCGCCGCGCGCAGCGGGCGGCCGGCGGCGGCGATGTCCGCCGCGTACAGCTCGGTGAAGTGGTGGTGGAACAGGTTGCCGAGGCCCGCGTGCGGGACGACGACGCCCTTGGGCTTGCCGGTCGAGCCGGAGGTGTGGATGACGTACGCCGGGTGCGCGGGCCGCAGGGCGGCGGTGCGCCCGGCGTCGGTCAGCGGGGTGCCGGCCAGCTCGCGCAGCTCGTGGACGACCGCCGGGGAGCCGAGGTCGATCCGCTCGCCGCCGCGGTCGGCGGGCAGTGCGTCGCGGGCGCCGTCGCCGGTGATGACGGCGGCGGTGCCGGCGTCCTGGAGCAGCTGGGCGATGCGCCCGGCCGGGAGCGCCGGGTCGACGGGGACGTAGGCCGCGCCGGCCTTCATGACGGCGAGCAGCGCGACGACCAGGTCGGCGGTGCGCGGCAGGGCGACGGCGACGAAGCGCTCCGGGCCGATGCCCCGCCCGGCCAGCAGGCGGGCCAGCCGGTTGGCGCGGGCGTCGAGTTCGGCGAAGGTCAGCCGCTCGCCGGCGGCCGTCAGGGCGGGGGCGCCGGGGGTGCGGGCGGCCTGCGCCTCGAACAGCGCGGGCAGCGTGGTGGCGGGCACCTCGCGGGCGGTGTCGTTCCACTCGACGAGGACGCGGCGGCGCTCCTCGGCGGTGAGCAGGTCGAGTTCGGACAGCGCCCGGTCCGGCGCGGTGACCAGGGCGGTCACGGCGCGGGCGAACCGCCCGGCGAGGACGGCCGCGGTGTCCCGGTCGAACAGGTCGGTCGCGTACTCGATCCGGCCGCCGACGCCGGCCGGCGCGCCGTCGGCGCTGAACTCCTCGGCCAGCTGGAAGGACAGGTCGAACTTGGCGCCGTCCACCACGGCCGGGTGCGGTTCGACGGCCAGTCCGGGCAGGACGAGCTCGGCCGCCGCGTTGTTCTGCAGCGAGAGCATCACCTGGAACAGCGGGTGGCGGGCCAGCGAGCGCTCCGGGTTGAGCAGCTCGACCAGGCGCTCGAACGGCACGTCCTGGTGGGCGTAGGCGGCGAGGTCGGTCTCCCGGACCCGTCCGACCAGCTCGCGGAAGGTCGGGTCGCCGGTCAGGTCGGTGCGCAGCACCAGGGTGTTGACGAAGCAGCCGACCAGCTCGTCCAGGGCCTCGTCGGTGCGCCCGGCGATCGGCGAGCCGATCGGGACGTCCTCACCGGCGCCGAGCCGGCCGAGCAGGGCGGCCAGGGCGGCCTGGACGACCATGAAGACGCTCGCGTTGGCCTCGCGGGCCAGCGCGGTGAGCGCGGCGTGCGCGTCGGCGGGCAGGTGCAGCGGCACGGTGTCGCCGCGGAAGCTCTGCTCGGCCGGGCGCGGCCGGTCGGCGGGCAGGGCCAGCTCCTCGGGCAGCCGGGCGAGGGTGCGCTGCCAGTAGCCGGTCTGGCGGGCGAGTTCGCTCGCCGGGTCGGCCTCGTCGCCGAGGACCTCGGCCTGCCAGAGCGTGTAGTCGGCGTACTGGACCGGCAGCGGGGTGAACTCCGGTGCGCGGCCGTCCAGTCGGGCCGCGTAGGCGGCGGCGAGGTCGCGGGCGATCGGGGCCATCGACCAGCCGTCGCCGGCGATGTGGTGGATCACCACGAGCAGCACGTGTTCGGTGGCGGAGAGGGCGAACAGGTGGGCGCGCAGCGGCACTTCGGCGGCGAGGTCGAAGTCCAGCGCGGCGGCCGCGGCGAGCGCCGCGGCGTCGTACGGCGCGGTGTGCAGCACCGGGCGCGCCCCGGCGGCGGGGAGCACCTGCTGGCGCGGCCGGCCGTCGGCGTCCGGGAAGACGGTCCGCAGGCTCTCGTGCCGCGCGGTGAGGTCGCCGAGGGCGGTGGCCAGGGCGGCGGCGTCGAGCGGGCCGGTGAGGCGGACGGCGAGCGGCAGGTTGTAGGTGCCGGTGCGCTGCTCGAAGCGGTTGAGGAACCACAGCCGGCGCTGCGCGGCGGACAGCGGCACCGACTCCGGGCGCACCCGGGCGGTGAGCGCCTGCCGGGCCCGGCCCGCGGCGCCGATCCGCTCGCCGAGGGCGGCGACGGTCGGGGTCTCGAACAGGGCGCGCACCGGCAGCTCGACGCCGAACAGGGTCCGCACCCGGCTGACCACCCGGGTGGCGAGCAGCGAGTGCCCGCCGAGGTCGAAGAAGCCGTCGTCGATCGAGACCCGCGGCACGCCGAGCACCTCGGCGAACAGGCCGGCCAGCTGCTCCTCGCGCTCGTCGCGCGGGGCCCGCCCGGCCCCGGCCGCGGCCCCGAAGTCGGGGGCGGGCAGGGCGCGCCGGTCGAGCTTGCCGTTCGGGTTGAGCGGCAGCCGCTCCAGCGGGACGAAGGCGGACGGGACCATGTACTCCGGCAGCGCGGCGGCGGCCCGCGCGCGCAGCTCGGCGGGCTCCGGTTCGGCGCCGTTCGCCGGGACGACGTAGGCCACGATGCGCTGGTCCCCGGGGGTGTCCTCGCGGACCAGGACGGCCGCCTGGGCGACGGCGGGGTGCTTGGCGAGCACGGCCTCGATCTCGCCGAGCTCGATCCGGAAGCCGCGCACCTTGACCTGGAAGTCGGTGCGGCCGAGGTACTCGATCTCGCCGTCGGCGTTGCGGCGCACGAGGTCGCCGGTGCGGTACATCCGGGAGCCGGCCGGGCCGTACGGGTCGGCGACGAAGCGCTCGGCGGTCAGGCCGGGGCGGTTCAGGTAGCCGCGGGCCAGGCCCTCGCCGGCCAGGTACAGCTCGCCCGCGACGCCCGCCGGGACCGGCCGCAGGCCGGCGTCCAGGACGAGCGCCCGGGTGTTGCGGCGGGGGCGGCCGATCGGCGGGGTGCGCCCGGCGCCGTCCTCGCCCTCGTACCAGGCGGTGGCGTACACGGTGGCCTCGGTGGGGCCGTAGATGTTGGCGAGGCGCGCGCCGGGCACGGCGGCCCGGATCGCGTCCGCGGTGTGCGCGGCCAGGCCCTCGCCGGCCAGCACCACGAGGTCGGCGCCGAAGCGCGGGGCGCCGGCCTGGCCGAGGGTGTGGGCGAGCGCCGACGGGACGGCGCTGACCAGGCCGTAGTGCCGGCCCTCGGGTGCGTCCAGCAGCGCGAGCACGTCGCGGACCAGCTCGATCCGGCCGCCGGACAGCAGCGGGCCGAACAGCTCGAAGACGGACACGTCGAAGTTGAGCGAGGTCGCGGCGAGGACGTCGGACAGGCGCTCGGGGCCGATGTCGGAGGCCGCCCAGGCGGCGAGGTCGGCGACGTTGCGGTGCGGGATGACGACGCCCTTGGGGCGGCCGGTGGAGCCGGAGGTGTAGATGACGTACGCGGGGTGGCGCGGGTCCAGCGGGAGCGGCCGCTCGGCGTCGGTGACGTCGCCGTCCGGGAGGGCGGCGAGCCGCTCGTGCACGGCCGGGTCGTCCAGCCGCAGCGCGGGGACGTCCGCGGGCAGCGCGCCGGCCGCTTCGGTACTGGTGAGCACCAGCGCGGGCCGCGCGTCGTCGAGCATGTGGGCGATCCGGTCGGCCGGGTAGCCGGGGTCGACCGGCAGGTAGGCGGCGCCGGACTTGAGCACCGCGAGCAGCGCCACGACCAGCTCGGCGGTGCGCGGCAGGGTCAGCGCGACGAACCGCTCCGGGCCCGCGCCCTCGGCGATCAGCAGCCGGGCCAGCCGGTTGGCGCGGGCGTCGAGCTCGGCGTAGGACAGTTCGGTGCCGGCGTGCAGCACCGCCGGGGCCTGCGGGGTGCGGGCGGCCTGTGCGCGGAACAGCTCCGGCACGGTGGTCTCGGCGACCGGGCGGGCGGTGTCGTTCCACCCGTCCAGGACCAGGGCGCGCTCGGCGTCCGTCAGCACCTCGACGGCGGCGACGGGCAGGTCCGGGTCGGCGGTGACGGCTGCGAGCAGCCGGCCGAGGCGGTCGCCGAGGGACGTGGCGGTGGTCCGGTCGAAGAGGTCGGCGGAGTACTCCAGGACACCGGTCAGCCCGGCCGGTCCGCCGTCGGCGGTGAAGGTCTCCTCCAGCGAGAACAGCAGGTCGAACTTGGCCGCCGACAGCCGCACCGGCAGCGCGGTGGCGCGCAGCCCGTCCAGGTCGAGGGTGGCCGCCGCGTTGTTCTGGAAGGCCAGCATCACCTGGAACAGCGGGTGGCGGGCCAGCGAGCGGACCGGGTTGAGCACCTCGACCAGGCGCTCGAACGGCACGTCCTGGTGGGCGTAGGCGGCGAGGTCGCTCTCCCGGACGCGGGCCAGCAGCTCGGCGAAGGTCGGGTCGCCGGTCAGGTCGGTGCGCAGCACCAGGGTGTTGACGAAGAAGCCGACCAGCTCGTCGAGCGCCTCGTCGGTGCGCCCGGCGATGACGCTGCCGAGCGGGATGTCGTCCCCGGCGCCGAGCCGGTGCAGCAGGGCGGCGACGGCGGCCTGGACGACCATGAAGACGCTCGCGTCGTGCGCCCGGGCGACGGCGGCGATCCGCTCGTGCACCTCGGCCGGCAGCGCCAGCGGGACGGACTCGCCGCGGTAGCTGACGTCGGCCGGGCGCGGCCGGTCGGCGGGCAGCGCGAGCTCCTCGGGCAGCCCGGCGAGGGCCTGCTTCCAGTGCTCGACCTGACGGGCCAGCGGGCTGTCCCCGTCGCCCTCGTCGCCGAGCACCTCGGCGTGCCAGAGCGTGTAGTCGGCGTACTGGACGGGCAGCGGCTTCCACGCGGGGGCGGTGCCGGCCCGGCGGGCGTCGTAGGCGGTGCCGAGGTCGCGGGCGAAGGGCGCGAGGGACCAGCCGTCGCCGGCGATGTGGTGCAGCACGACGAGCAGCACGTGCTCGGTGGCGGAGATCCGGAACAGCTCGGCGCGCAGCGGGGGCTGGGTGGTGAGGTCGAAGCCCGCGGCGATCGCCCCGGCCAGCGCGGCGTCCAACGCGCCCTCGCCGTCGGTGAGTTCGGTCAGCGGCAGGCTGAGCGCGGTGGTGCCGGCGGGCAGCACCCACTGGCGGGGGCGGCCGTCGAACTCGGGGAAGACGGTCCGCAGGCTCTCGTGCCGGTCGGTGACGTCGCCGAGCGCGGCGGTCAGCGCGGCCCGGTCGAGCCCGCCCTCCAGCCGCAGCGCGAGCGGCAGGTTGTAGGAGGCGGTGGCGCCCTCGAAGCGGTTGAGGAACCAGAGCCGGCGCTGGGCGGGGGAGAGCGGGACCTCCTCCGGCCGTGGTCGGGCGGTGAGCGCGGCGCGGGCGTGCCCGGCCACGGCGATCCGCTCGGCGAGCGCGGCGACGGTCGGCGCCTCGAAGAGCGTGCGGACGGCCAGCTCGACGCCGAACACCGGGCGGATCCGGCTGACCAGGCGGGTGGCGAGGAGCGAGTGCCCGCCGAGGTCGAAGAAGCTGTCGTCGACGGAGACCGCGGGCAGTCCGAGGATCCCGGCGAACAGTCCGGCCAGGATCTCCTCCTGCGGGGTGCGGGGGGCGCGGCCGGCCGAGGCGGTGAGCGCGGGCGCGGGCAGCGCGCGGCGGTCCACCTTGCCGTTGCCGGTCAACGGCAGCGTCTCCAGGGTGACGTAGGCGGACGGCACCATGAAGCCGGGCAGGCCGTCGGCGGCGTGCGCGCGCAGCTCGGCCGGCTCGATCCGGGCGCCGGGCGCGGCCACCAGGTAGGCGACGAGCCGCTGGTCGCCGGGGACGTCCTCGCGGACCATCGCGGCGGCCTGGGCGACGGTGGGGTGCCGGGCCAGGACGGCCTCGATCTCGCCGAGTTCGATGCGGAAGCCGCGCACCTTGACCTGGTCGTCCGTGCGGCCGAGGTAGTCGAGCGCGTCCGCCGCGTTCCAGCGCACGAGGTCGCCGGTGCGGTACATGCGCGAGCCGGCCGGGCCGTGCGGGTCGGCGGTGAAGCGCTCGGCGGTCAGGCCGGGGCGGTTCAGGTAGCCGCGGGCCAGGCCGTCCCCGGCCAGGTACAGCTCGCCCGCGACGCCGCGCGGGACCGGCCGCAGGGCGGCGTCCAGCACGTACGCCCGCATGCCGTCCAGCGGGCGGCCGATCGGGACCGCGGCCGGCACCTCGGCGGCGGAGCCGATCCGGTGGGTGGTGGCGAAGGTCGTGGTCTCGGTCGGGCCGTAGCCGTCGACCACGGTCAGGCCGGGGCAGGCCGCCAGGACGCGGCGCACGGCCGCGGCGGGCACGACGTCGCCGCCGGTCCACACCTGGCCGACCCGGGCCAGGCAGCCGGGGCCGTCCTCGGCGATCAGCCGGAACAGGCCGGCGGTCAGCCACAGCGCGGTGACGCCGTGCCGGGTGACGGTCTCGCGCAGGCGGACGGCGTCGAGGTCCCCGGCCGGGGCGACGACGACCTGGCCGCCGCCGAGCAGCGGCACCCACAGCTCGTAGGTGGAGGCGTCGAAGGCGGTCGGCGAGTGCAGCAGCACCCGCTCGTGGCCGGACTCGAAGCGGCGGTCCTCGGCGAGCGCGACGACGTCGCGGTGGGTCACGCCGACGCCCTTGGGCAGGCCGGTCGAGCCGGAGGTGAACATCACGTAGGCGAGCTGGCCGGGCCGGACGTCCACGCCGGGGTCGTGGGTGGGGCCCTCGGCGAGCGCGGCGGCGGCCTCCAGGACGGTCAGGTCCGCGTCCTCGTCGAGGCCGTACCCGGCCGCGTCGTCCGCCGCGTCGGCGATCAGCACGGCGGCGCCCGTCTCGGCCAGGATGTGCCGCATCCGGGCGGCCGGGAAGCGCGGGTCGAGCGGCACGTACGCGCCGCCCGCCTTGAGCACGCCGAGGATCGCGGCGACCAGCTCGGGCGAGCGCTCCATCAGCAGCGCGACCCGGTCCTCGGGGCGGACCCCGGCGGCGATCAGCTTGTGCGCCAGGCGGTTGGCCCGGGCGTCGAGTTCGCCGTAGGAGAGGCTGCCGCCGTCCGCGACCACGGCCTCGGCGGCGGGGGCCCAGCCGGCCAGCTCGGTGAAGAGCCGGGTGATCACCGGCACGGCCGCGCCGGGGTTGCGCGGGGTGTCGTTCAGCCCGTGCACCAGCCGCTCCCGCTCCTCGGCGGCGAGCAGCGGGATCCGGCCGACGGGCGCGTCCAGCAGGCCGGGGGCGGCGGTGAGGACACCGGCCACCCGCTCCAGCAGGGCGGTCGCGGCGACGGCGTCGAACGCGCCGGTGCGGTGGTCCAGGCGCAGCTGGAGCCGCTCGCCGGGCACGGCGGTGAGGATCAGCGGGTAGTGCGTCGCGTCGTGGCCGGCCAGGCCGGTGACGCGCAGGCCGCGGCCGAAGTCCAGCACGTCGGCGTCGAGCGGGTAGTTCTCGAACACCACCAGGGTGTCGAAGAGTTCGCCGAGGCCGGTGGCGTGCTGGAGGTCGGTCAGGCCGAGGTACTGGTGGTCCAGCAGGGCGGCCTGCTGCTCCTGGAGCCGGTCCAGCAGGGCGCCGAGCGTCTCGGCCGGGTCGAGCGCGACCCGGACCGGCAGCGTGTTGATGAACAGGCCGATCATCGACTCGATCCCGGCGACCTGCGGCGGACGGCCCGAGACGGTGCCGCCGAAGACCACGTCCGCCCGGCCGGTCAGCTGGCCGACGACCAGCGCCCAGGCCGCCTGGAGCAGGGTGTTGAGCGTGGTGCCGCGGGCCCGGCTCACCGCCGTGAGGCGGGCGGTGAGCTCGGCCGGCAGCTCGGCGGTGACGCGGTCGGGCGTGCCGGCGGCGCCGTCCCGGTCCGCCGGGGCGACCAGGGTGGGCTCGGCCAGGCCGTCCAGCGCCCGCCGCCAGGCGTCCTCGGCGACGGACCAGTCCTGGCCGGCCAGCCAGCCCAGGTACTCGCGGTGCGGGGTGACCCGGGGCAGGGCCGCGCCCTCGCCCCGGTAGAGCGCGAACAGCTCCTTGACCAGGACGGGCATCGACCAGCCGTCGAGCAGGATGTGGTGGTTGGTCAGCACCAGCCGGTGCCGGTCGGCGCCGGTGCGCAGCACGGCGAAACGCATCAGCGGGGCGCGCGCCGGGTCGAAGCGTTCGGCCCGGTCCTCGGCGGTCCAGGCGTCGGCGTCCGCTGGTCGGCCGGTGAAGTCCAGCTCGCGCCACGGGAGTTCGACGGCGGCCGGGATCACCTGGAGCGGCGTCTCGAAGCCGTCCTGGCGGAACGCGGCGCGCAGCGTGCCGTGCCGGGCGAGCAGGGCCGTGGCGGCGGCGCGCAGGGCGGGGACGTCCAGCGGGCCTTCGATGTCGAGGGCGAGTTGGACGGTGTAGACGTCCTGGCCGTCGGTGTCGTAGGTGGCGTGGAAGTAGAGGCCCTGCTGGAGGGGGGAGAGGGGGAGGAGGTCGGCGAGGGGGCCGTGGTCGGCCTCCAGGCGGTCGATCTGCTCCTGCGAGACCTCGACCAGCGGGCGGACGTCGGACGGGGTGAGGCCGCTGCCGTCGGTGGCGGCGAGGGTGCGCAGGGCGGTGAACCAGGCCTCGGCGAGCTCGCGGACGCGGTCCTCGGTGAAGAGGCCGTCGGGCCAGGACCAGTCGGCGGTGAGCTGCGGGCCCTCGGGGGTGTCGAGGGTGGCGGCGTTGAGGTCGATGGCGTGGGCGAGCGGCATGGCGGGGTCGCGGCCGTCGCCGAGCGCGATGTCCGTGCACAGCGCCCAGTCGGCGTCCGTCTCGCCCGCCGCGAAGCGGCCGAGGTAGTTGAAGCCGAGCTGGGGGCGCGGGGCGTCGTCGAGCGCGCCGCGCAGCAGGCCGTAGCCGATGCCGTTGTCCGGGAGGGCGTGCAGTTGCTCCTTGACGGCCTTGAGTGCGCGGGCCGGGTCGGTGGCCGTGCCCGGGTCGAGGCGGACGGGGAACATGCTGGTGAACCAGCCGGCCGTGCGCGTGGTGTCGGCGTGCTCGACGACGTTCTCGCGGCCGTGGCCCTCCAGGTCGACGAGCACACCCGTCCCCTGGCCGGGGCGCCAGGCGTTCACGGCGAGCGCGAACGCGGTGAGCAGCACGTCGTTGACGGTCGCGCGGAAGCGCGCGGCGGTGTCGGTGAGCAGGGCGGCGGTGACGTCCGACGGCAGGGTGAGGTTCAGGTGCCGGGCGGTCGCGGCGGTGTGCACGGCCGGGTCCAGGACGGCGAGCGGCGCGTCCTCGCCGGCCGACTGGGCCTGCCAGAGCGGGAGTTCGGCGGAGCGGTCGAGCGCGGTGAGCTGCTCGGCCCAGCGGCGGAAGGACGTGGGGACGGGCTCCAGAGCGGTGCCCTCGTAGGCGTGGGCGAGGTCCGGGAGGACGATGCGCCAGGTGACGCCGTCCACGACCAGGTGGTGGGCCATGACGAGCAGGCGGGCGGTGTCCTCGAACCAGACGGCCTGGACCATCACACCGGCGTCCGGGTCGAGTCGCAGCTGGGCGGCGCGGGCCTCGGCGGCGAGGTCGGCGGTTTCGGCGCGGCGCAGGACGTCGGTGGCGCGGACGGTGCCGGGCTCGGGGACGTCGAGGTTCCACGCGTCGGCGCCGCGGACCAGCCGGGCGCGCAGCACGTCGTGGTGGTCGAGTACGGCCTGGAGGGCGTCCGCCAGGCGCTCGAAGGTGGCCGCCGCGGGGGTGCGGACCAGCATCGCCTGGTTGAACCCGTCGATCGGGCCGTCCACCTCGCGCAGCCAGCCGACGATCGGCGTCTCCGGCACGAGCCCGAGCCCGGCGCCCGCCTCCTCGGTGGGCAGCACGGTGGCGGTGGTGGCGACCGCGGCCAGGGCCTCCGGGGTGCGGTGGGTGAAGACGTCGCGGGCGGTGAGGACCAGCCCGGCCTTGCGGGCGCGGCTGACCAGCTGGATGGAGACGATGCTGTCGCCGCCCAGCTCGAAGAAGCCGTCCTCGACGGTCACCTCGGCCACGCCCAGCAGGTCGCGGAAGATCCCGCAGAGGACCTCCTCCGCCCTGCCGACGGGCTGCCGTCCCCGGGTGGTGCCGGTGTACTCGGGGGCCGGGAGCTGCTTGCGGTCGAGCTTGCCGTTGACGCTCAGTGGGAGGGCGTCGAGGGTGACGAAGGCGGACGGGACCATGTAGTCGGGCAGGGCGGCGGCGAGGTGGGCGCGGAGGGCTTCGGTGTCGAGGGTGCCGGGGGTGGCGGGGACGATGTAGGCGACGAGGCGCTTGAGGCCGGGCTGGTCTTCGCGGACGATGACGGCGCTTCGGGCGACGCCCTCGTGGCGGGCCAGCACGGTTTCGATTTCGCCGAGTTCGATGCGGAAGCCGCGGATTTTGACCTGGTCGTCGGTGCGGCCGAGGTAGTCGATGGTGCCGTCTTGGGCCCACTTTGCGAGGTCGCCGGTGCGGTACATGCGGGTGCCGGCGGGGCCGTGGGGGTTGGCGGTGAAGCGTTCGGCGGTGAGGGCGGGGCGGCCGAGGTAGCCGCGGGCCAGTCCGGCGCCCGCGAGGTAGAGCTCGCCGGGGACGCCGGGCGGGACGGGGCGGAGGTGTTCGTCGAGGATCAGCGTGCGCGTGTTGGGGATCGGCGTGCCGATCGAGGGCACACCCGTGCCTGGGGCGAGCGGTGTGGAGATGGTGGCGGCGACGGTGGATTCGGTGGGGCCGTAGGCGTTGGTCATGCGGCGGCCGGGGGCCCAGCGGTCGACGAGTTCGGCGGAGGTGGCGTCGCCGCCGACGATGAGGCTGCGGAAGTGGGGGAACTGGCCTGCGGGGACGCTGGCGAGGGCTGCCGGGGGGATGAGGGAGTGGGTGACGCGTTCGTTGGTGAGGACGTCGGCGAGGACGTCTCCGGCGAGGGGGCCGGGCGGGGGGACGATGAGGGTGGCGCCGGCGGCGAAGGTCATGACGAGTTCGAGGACGGAGGCGTCGAAGCTCGGGGAGGCGAACTGGAGGACGCGGCTGTCCGACGTGACGTCGAAGCGGTCGAGTTCGGCGGCGGCGAAGGCGGCGATGCCGGTGTGGGTGACGACGACGCCCTTGGGGCGGCCGGTGGAGCCGGAGGTGTAGATCAGGTACGCCGGGTTCGCCTGGTCGACCGCGACACCGGGACGCTCTGCCGATTCCTTCGAGACGGAGGGGAGTTCGCGCAGGACGAGTGCGGGCTTGGCGTCGTCGAGCATGTAGGTGATGCGGTCGCTGGGGTAGTCGGGGTCGATCGGCAGGTACGCCGCCCCGGCCTTCAGCACACCGAGCTGGGCGATGACGATGTCGACGGATCGCGGCAGCAGCAGCGCGACGATGTTCTCCGCCCCGACGCCCTGGCCGCGCAGCCAGTGCGCGAGCCGGTTGGCCCGCTCCTCCACCTCGGCATAGGTGAGGACGAGCTCGCCACTCGCGATCGCGGGCGCCGAGGGCGTGGCGTCGACAGCGGCCTCGAAGAGCCCGTGGAAGGTGGCCGGGGCCAACTCCCGATCGATGCCGGCCCATTCGCCGAGGACGAGCCCGCGCTCGTCCCCGGTCAGGACGTCGACGTCACCGACCCGGACCGACGGGTCCGCCGCGACGGCCTCCAGTACCGCGACGAGCCGCGCGCCCAACGCCTCCGCCGTCGCCCGGTCGAACAGGTCGACGGCGTACTCGACACTCCCCGCCAGCCCCTCCTCCGACTCCGCGAGCGTGAACGAGAGGTCGAACTTCGCCGTGTCCAGCCGGATCGGCTGCGTCTCGACCGCGACGCCGGGCAGCACCAGCCGGTCCGACGGGATGTTCTGCAGCTGGAAGGAGACCTGGAACAGCGGGTGGCGCGCCATCGAGCGCTCGGGGTTGATGGCCTCGACGAGGCGCTCGAACGGCACGTCCTGGTGGGCGTAGGCGGCCAGCGCCGTCTCCCGTACGCGGCGCAGCAGTTCGCGGAAGGTAGGCCGCCCCGAGAGGTCGTTGCGCAGCACCAGCGTGTTGATGAAGAAGCCGACGAGGTCGTCGAGCGACTCGTCCGTGCGGCCCGCGATCGGCGAGCCGAGCGGGATGTCCTCGCCGCCGCCGAGGCGGTGCAGCAGCGTGGCGAGTGCGGCCTGGACGACCATGAAGAGGCTGGTGCCGCTCTCGCGGGCCAACTCCTCCAACCGGGCGCGCAGTTCACTGGACACGTCGAACGGCACCGTCTCGCCGCGGTAGGTCATCCGGGCCGGGCGGGGCCGGTCGGTGGGCAGCGGGAGTTCCTCGGGCAGTCCCGCGAGCGCCGTGCGCCAGTAGTCGATCTGCCGGTTGAGCTCGCCGGCCGGGTCGTGCTCGTCGCCGAGGACCTCGGCCTGCCACAGTGTGTAGTCGGCGTACTGGACCGGCAGTGGCGTGAACTCCGGTGCGGTGCCGCCCAGTCGGGCCGCGTACGCCACCGAGAGGTCGCGGGTCAGCGGCGCCATCGACCAGCCGTCCGCCGCGATGTGGTGCACGACGACCAACAGCGCGTGGTCGTCCTCGGCGAGGGTGAACAGGTGGGCGCGCAGCGGGATTTCGGCGGTCACGTCGAAGCCGGCGGCCGCGGCCTCCGAGAGCGCGGCGTCGAGCTGCCCGGAGGTGACCTCGGCGCGGTGCAGCCGCGGCCGGGCGGCGGGGTCGGCGGAGTCGAGGACCAGCTGCTCGGGGTGCCCGTCGGTGTCGGGGAAGAGCGTGCGCAGGGCCTCGTGGCGGGCGGTGACGTCGGCGAGCGCGTCGGCCAGGGCGTCGGCCGAGAGCCGGCCGCGCAGGCGCAGCGAGAGGCCGAGGTTGTAGGTGCCGCTCGGGCCGTCGAAGTGGCCGAGGAACCAGAGCCGGCGCTGGGCGTGGGAGAGCGGGACGCGCGCTGGTCGGGCCTGCGGCCGCAGGGCGGCCCTGGCGCCGGCGGCGCCGGTCAGGGCGGCGGCGAGCGCGGCGACGGTCGGCGCCTCGAAGAGGGCGCCCACGGTGAGTTCGGCGCCGGCCTCGGTGCGGATCCGGCCGACCAGGCGGGTGGCGAGCAGGGAGTGCCCGCCGAGGTCGAAGAAGCTGTCGTCGGCGGAGACCGACTCCAGGCCGAGGACCTCCGCGAACAGCCCGGCGAGCAGCAGCTCCCGGGCGGTCTCGGGCGCCCGCCCGGTGCTCGCGCCGAAGTCGGGGGCGGGCAGGGCGCGCTTGTCGAGCTTGCCGTTGGCGGTGACCGGGAGCGCGTCCAGGACGAGGACGGCGGCCGGGACCATGTAGTCGGGCAGCGCGGCGCCGACGTGGGCGCGCAGCTCGGCCGGGTCGACGACGGCGCCGGCGGCCGGCACCACGTAGCCGACGAGCCTCTTGTCCCCGGGCCGGTCCTCGCGGACGATCACCGCGCTCTGGGCGACGGCCGGGTGGCCGAGCAGCGCGGCCTCGACCTCGCCGAGCTCGATCCGGAAGCCGCGGATCTTGACCTGGTCGTCGACCCGGCCGAGGTAGTCGAGCTCGCCGTGCGCCGTCCAGCGCACGAGGTCGCCGGTGCGGTACATGCGCGAGCCGGCCGGGCCGTACGGGTTGGCGGTGAAGCGCTCGGCGGTCAGGCCGGGGCGGCCGAGGTAGCCGTGGGCGAGGCCGGAGCCGGTGAGGTACAGCTCGCCCGCGACGCCGGCCGGGACGGGCCGCAGACCGGCGTCCAGGACGAGCACCCGGGTGTTGGTGATCGGCCGCCCGATGGTGGGCGCGCCGGCGCCGGGGACGAGCGGCGCGGACATGGTGGCGCAGACGGTGGACTCGGTCGGGCCGTACGCGTTGACCATGGCGCGGCCGTCGGCCCAGCGGGCCACGAGCTCGGCCGAGCAGGCCTCGCCGGCGGTGACCAGCGTCATCCCGGCGGGCAGCGCGGCGTCGCCCATGGCGGCGAGCACGACCGGCGGGAGGGTCGCGTGGGTGACCCGCTGCTCGGCCAGCAGGGCCGCCAGCGGCTCGCCGGCGGCCAGCCGTCCGGCCGGGGCGAGGACCAGCGCCGAGCCGTTGACCAGGGTGGTCAGGATCTCCCACATGGAGGCGTCGAAGCTGGGCGAGGAGAACTGGAGCACGCGGTGCCCGGCGCCGCCGCCGAACCGGAGCCGGTGGGCGGCGGCCATGCTGGCGACGCCGCGGTGGCTCACCACGACGCCCTTGGGGCGGCCGGTGGAGCCGGAGGTGTAGATGACGTAGGCGGCGTCGTGCACGGTCAACGGCCCGTCGGCCAGCGGCTGGGCGGGCAGCTCGACGGTGTCCAGGAGCAGCCGCGGGGTGTCGTCGTCCGCGGGGAGCGCGGCCTGGAGCGCGGTGCTGGTGACCACCAGGCACGGGCGCGCGTCGTCGAGGATGTAGGCGATGCGCTCGGCCGGGTAGGCCGGGTCGACGGGCAGGTAGGCGGCGCCGGCGCGCATCGCGGCGAGCAGGCTGACCACGGTGTCCACGCCGCGGCCGAGGGCGACCGCGACGGTCCGGCCGCGGCCCGCGCCGCGCTCGGCGAGCAGCGCGGCCAGCCGGGCGGAGCGCTCGTCGAGCTCGCGGTAGCTCAGCCCGGTGCCCTCGTGGAGGAGGGCGGGGGCGTCCGGGGTGCGGGCGGCCTGGGCGGCGAACAGTGCGGGGGTGGTGGCGGCCGGGACGTCGAGGGCGGTGTCGTTCCACTCGCCGAGGATCCGGGCGCGCTCGGCGTCGCCGAGCAGGTCGACGGCGCCGACGCGGACGGCCGGGTCGGCGGCGACGGCCTCGACCAGGCGGCGGAAGCGCTCGCCGAGCACCCGGACGGTGGCCTCGTCGAACAGGTCGCGGGCGTACTCGAAGCCGCCGGCCAGGCCGGCCGGGCGGCCCTCGGCGTCGAAGCGCTCGGCGAGCCGCAGCGACAGGTCGAACTTGGCGGTGTCGGTCTCCAGGTGGCGGATCGCCGTCTCCAGGCCGGGCAGCTCCAGCAGCGGCGCCGCGTTGTCCGCCAGCGCCAGGGTGACCTGGGCGAGCGGGTGGCGGGCCAGCGAGCGCACCGGGTTGAGCGCCTCGACCAGGCGCTCGAACGGCACGTCCTGGTGGCCGTACGCGGTGAGGTCGAACTCACGGACGCGGTCGACCAGTTCGCGGAAGGTCGGGTCGCCGGAGACGTCGGTGCGCAGTACCAGGGTGTTGACGAAGAAGCCGACCAGCTCGTTCAGTGCCTCGTCGGTGCGTCCGGCGATGACGGTGCCGACGGGGATGTCGTCGCCCGCGCCGACGCGGTGCAGCAGGGCGGCCAGCGCGGCCTGGGCGACCATGAAGAGGCTCGCGCCGGAGCCCTGGGCGAGCGCGAGCAGCCGCCGGTGGGTCTCGCCGTCGAGCTCGAAGGCGGTCCGCCCGCCGCGGTGGCTCGCCACGGCCGGGCGCGGCCGGTCGGCGGGCAGGGCGAGTTCCTCGGGCAGCTCGGCGAGGGCGGCGCGCCAGTGCTCGATCTGCCGGGCGAGCAGGCTCCGCCCGTCCCGCTCGTCGCCGAGCAGCTCCCGCTGCCACAGCGTGTAGTCGGCGTACTGGACGGGCAGCGGCGCGAAGCGCGGGGCCTCGCCGCGCAGGCGGGCGGCGTAGGCGAGGCTGAGGTCGCGGGTGAAGGGGGCGACCGACCAGCCGTCGCCGGCGATGTGGTGGACCACCAGCAGCAGCACGTGCCGCTCGGGGGCGAGCGTGAACAGGTGGGCGCGCACCGGGACTTCGGCCGCCAGGTCGAAGCCGAGGGCGGCGGCGCCGGCGAGCAGCTCGTCCAGGTCGTCCTCGTCGGCGACCTCGGTGACGTGGAGCGCGGGCCGCGCGTCGGCGGGGTCGAGCACGTGCTGGTGCGGGGTGCCGTCGAGGACGGGGAAGACGGTGCGCAGGCTCTCGTGCCGGGCGGCGACGTCGGCCAGGGCGGTGCGCAGCGCGTCGGCGTCGGGGCGGCCGGTGAGCTCGACGGTGAGGCCGTCGTTGTAGGCGGCGCGGCCGCTGCCGCTCTCCATCTGGTTGAGGAACCAGAGCCGGTTCTGCGCGGCGGACAGCGGCATCCGCTCGGGGCGCGGGCGGGCGGTGAGCGCGGCGCGGGCGGCGGGGGCGGGCTCGGCGGCGGTGCCGGCGCCCAGGCCGAGGGCCTCGGCGAGGGTGGCGACGGTGGCGTGCTCGAAGACCGTGCGCAGCGTGAGTTCGGCCTTCAGCTCCTTGCGGATCCGGCCGACCAGGCGGGTCACCTGGATCGAACTGCCGCCGAGGAGGAAGAAGTTGTCGTCGATCGAGCCGATCTGCTCGTCGAGCACCTCGCTGAACAGCCGGCACAGCGCATCCTCGGCGGCCGTGCGCGGGGCGCGGGCGACGGCGGGGGCCGCCTGGCCGTCCGCGTCACCGGCGGTGGCACGGGTGCGCGAGGGCAGTCCGGCGGTGTCCAGCGCGACGGAGTCCACGCGGTCGGTGGGCGCGGCGGTGCCGAGGCGGTGCAGGAAGTCCAGGAACGTCCGCTGGTAGGCGGCGAGTTCGCCGTCGCCGTAGAGGTCCGGGTTGGCGTCGAAGTCGATCTGCAGGCCCGCGCCGGTGCCGCGGTCGTAGACGATGAACGACACGTCGTCGGCCGGGCCGATCGAGATGTTGTGCGGGCGGGCCGGGTGCCCGCCGAACCGCAGGTCGTAGTCGAACATCATGATGTTGACGTGCGGGCCGACCAGCCGGCGGTCGTCGGCGAGCATGCCGAGGTCACGGCGCAGGTCCTCGAACTGGTAGCGCTGGTGCTTCATCGCCGCGCGCATCTCGCGCGAGACCCCGGCGAGCAGCTCCTCGACGGTCGCGCCGGGCTCGACGGCGATGCGCAGCGGCAGCACGTTGGAGACCATGCCGGGCACGCTGCGGGCGCTCTGGCCGAGCCGGGTGGAGACCGGCAGGCCGAGCACGACCTCGGGCGAGTCGGTGAGGCGGCCGAGCCACAGGGCGACGGCGGCGACCAGCGCGGGCGGCCAGGTGACGCCGGCCTCGCTCGCGAGCTCGCGCAGCCGGTCCGTGCCGGCCGGGTCGAGGTGGGCGGTGTGCCGGGCCAGCGAGCGGGCCAGCCGCGGCTGCTCGCCGGACAGGCTGACCGGCTCGGGGCAGCCCCGCATCCGTTCCGTCCAGTACGCGCGGTCGGCGGCGCGGCGCTCGGAGTCGCGGTACTCCTCCTTCTCGGCGAGCAGCTGCCCGAGCGGCGCGAAGGGGCTCTCCGGGACCTCTTCGCCGGCCGCGAGCGCCGAGTACACGGCGGCGGTGCGCCGGGCGACCATGTTGACGGTGAAGCCGTCGACCAGCAGGTGGTGGTAGCGGTGCAGCCACAGGTGGCGGTCCTCGGCCACCTTGAACAGCGCGAACAGGAACAGGTGGTCGTGCTCGGTGTCCAGCGGCCGGGCGAAGTCCGCGGCGATCCAGGCCCGGGCGGCGGCCCACGGGTCCGCCTCCGCGCTCACGTCGACCACGTGCAGGGACCACTCCAGCTCCTCGGCCGGCACGATCCGCGCCGCCGGCCCGGTCTCCGTCCCGGTGAAGCGCAGCCGCAGCGTCTGCGCCTCCGCGACCACCCGGCGCAGCGCCGCCTCGAACAGCCCCGCGTCCACCGGACCGCCGATTTCCAGGAATTCGCCGGTGTTGAAGATGGTGTTCTGCGGATTCAGCTGCTGCGCGTACCAGACACCCGACTGGGCGGCGGTCAGCGGCAGCAGGACATCCTGGAGGTCGGACACGGCCACTCACCCTCAATACCTCGACGAAAACCAACCGGAAACCATGTCTAACAGCGGCCCCGAAGCCCGGACAACGCTGCTTGCAGAAAGCTGCCACGCCTTGGTGGCCGCCGGGCCGCGTGCTAGCGTCGCGGCATGAAGGAGAACGGCACGAAGGAGTCCGGGCCGACCCCTCCGAAGGGGGAGCTGGTCGACCGCTACATGCCGGAATGGCATTTCCGCGAACACCACTGGGTGGCCGTCACCGCGCCCCCGGAGGAGGTGCTGGCGGCGGCCCGCGAGATGACCTGGCGGGAGGCCCCGGTGGCCCGCTTCCTGCTCGCGTTCACCAAGAACAAGCTGCGCCCGGACGGCCGCGTCCTGGACGACTTCGCGATGGGTGGCGAGACCGTACTCGCCCTGTCCGACGACGAGTTGGTGTACGGGGGGATCGGCTCGCCGGCCGGTCCCGTCACCCCGGAGCAGCCGATGGCCGAGGTCTTCAGGGACTACGCGGAGCCGGGCTGCACCAAGGTCGTCTTCACCCTGCGCTGCGCCGGCGGGGTGCTCTCCACCGAGACCAGGATCCTGGCCACCGACGACGCGGCGAAACGCAGTTTCGGGCGGTACTGGAAGGTCATCCGCATTCCCAGTGGAATGATTCGGATCGCGCTCCTGGCGGCGGTCAAGAAACGCGTCGACGGAACGGCCTGAAGGGCCCCGGGCGGTCAGCCCGGGGCCCTTTGCTTTCGGGCCCTTCCATTCTTCCCGGTATCAGCCCCTGGCGTCCCGGACGAGTTCCACGAACCGGCCCGCCGTCGAGTTCCGGTAGAAGTCCTGGGTGGTCACCTTGGGGAGTCCCTGGTCGCGCATTTCCCGGAGCACCCGGATCACCAGCAGGGAATTCCCGCCGAGCTCGAAGAAATTGTCCTGGAGCCCGACCTCGGCGCCGAGCGCGTGGCTCCACAGTTTGAGGACCTGGTCGGTCAGCGGGTCCGCACCGGCCGTGGCGGCGCCGGCCCCGGCCGGGGCCGCGGCGGCGCCGGGCGCGGGCAGTGCGGCGGTGTCCACCTTGCCGTTGATGGTCAGCGGGATCGCCGGCACGGCGGTGACCGAGGCGGGCACCATGTACCCGGGCAGCACCCCGCGGGCGTGCGCGAGGACGTCGGCCGGGGCGGCCGTGCCGCGCAGCGCCACGTAGGCGTCGATCCGGGCGGTGGCCGCGTCGCCGGGGGTCTCGTGGTTGAGCACGGTGGCCGCGCCGGTCACGTCGGGGTGGCCCAGCAGCACGTTGCGGATCTCGTCCAGCTCGATCCGGTGGCCGCGCACCTTGACCTGGCTGTCCAGCCGGCCCAGGTGGTCCAGGGCGCCGTCCGGGCGCAGCCGGCCGCGGTCGCCGCTGCGGTAGATCCGGCCGCCGCCGTACGGGTCCTCGACGAACCGCCGGGCGGTCAGCTCCGGCTGCCCGAGGTAGCGGTCGGCGACGCCGGCGCCGCCCACCCAGATCTCGCCGGGCACGCCGACCGGCAGCAGCCGCCCGCGCGGGTCGCGCACCGACAGCGACCAGCCGGGCAGCGCCGGGCCGACCTTGCGGCCGGTGGCGAGCACGTCGGCCGGGGTCACGGTGTGCGCGGTGACGTGCACCGTGGTCTCGGTGATGCCGAACATGTTGACCAGCCGGCAGGCGGTGGGCGAGTGCCGGGCGAACCAGGGGGCGAGCATCCGCACGTCCAGCGGCTCGCCGCCGAACACCACCAGGCGCACGGCGAGCGCGTCGGCGGGCGCCGGCCGGTCGGTCTCGACCAGCTGGGCGAAGGCCGACGGCGTCTGGCTCAGGACGGTGACCCGCTCGCGGACCAGCTGGGCGTGGAACAGCTCGGGGTCCCGGGTGGTCCAGTGGTCGACGACGACGAGCCGGCCGCCGGTGAGCAGGCAGCCCCAGATCTCCCAGACCGAGAAGTCGAAGGCGCTGGAGTGGAACAGCGTCCACACGTCGTCCGGGCCGAGCCGCAGGTCCCCGCGGGTGGCCTCGACCAGCGCGGCGACGTTGCGGTGCGGGATGACGACGCCCTTGGGGCGGCCGGTGGAGCCGGAGGTGTAGATGACGTAGGCGGGCGCGGCGCCGTCCTCGGCGCGGGGCGCGGCCGGGGCCGCGTCGCCGAGCGCGCGCAGTTCCGCCGGGGTGACGACGCGCACGCCGTCCAGGTCCGCCGGGAGGCCCCCGCCGGTGCCGATGACGACGCCCGCCCCGGCGTTGCCGACGGTGTAGCGCAGCCGGTCCTCGGGGTAGCGCAGGTCCATCGGCACGTACGCGCAGCCGGCCTTGAGCACGCCGAGCAGGCTGATCACCAGGTCCGCGTCGCGCTCCAGGGCGACGCCGACCATCGAGCCGGGGGCCACGCCGAGGGCGCGCAGCCCGGCGGCGGTGCGCTCGGCGAGGGCGTCCAGCTCGGCGTAGCGCAGGCTCGTCTCGCCGGCGGTGAGCGCGACGGCGTCCGGCCGCTCGCGGACCACGTCGGCGAAGAGCCCGTCGATCGTGCGGACGGCGGACGCGGGGCTCCCGGCCGGCGGGGTGACACCGAGGGCCAGGACGTGCTCCGCCTCGTCCGGGGTGAGCAGCTCGACGGTCTCCAGCGCCCGGCCCGGGTCCGCCGCCAACTGCCGTGCCACGTGGGCGACGTGGTCGGCGAATCGCGAGGCGACGACCGGCGCCAGCTCGCTCGGCCGGTGGCGCAGTACCCCGGCCGCCGTGCCGTCCGCACCGACCGTGAGGTGCAGCAGGCCGGGCAGTGCCGGCGCCAGCTGCGCCACCCGCCGCTGGCCCGCGCGGGCCTCCTCGACCAGCACGCCGATGCCGCCGAGGTCGAGCACGCCGCCCTCGTACGCGGGTCGTCCGGCCAGGTAGGCCGACACGTCCTGCGCCTCGTCCACCGGAGCGCCCGTGCCGTACCGGGCGAGCACCAGGGCGGCGGCGCCGACGAGCAGCGTGGCGTCACCCGGCAGGCCGTCCGGCAGCGGGAGCTCCGCGACGGCCCCGGCCGCGGCCGGCTCGCCCAGGCCCCACTCCAGCGCGACAGGCGGGACGGGCGTGGCGGAGGCCCCGGGCTCGGCCTCGGCGAAGGTCAACGCGGCACCGTCGACGGCCAGTTCGTGCCGCGCGACGAGCACCAGGTCCGCCGCGTCGTCGGCGTAGCGCAGCAACACCGCGCGCAGCGGCGGCCCGGCGGCCCGCAGCGGGCGTTCGGCCTCGCGCCGGGCCCGGGCGGCCGCCCGCGGGTGGCCGGCGGGCAGGCCCACCCGCTCCTCCCACAGCGGCAGGCCCGCCAGCTCGGCGCGGGCCCGGCCGGCGGCGGTGCGCAGCCGCCGCGCCAGCTCCCCGGCCTCGACGGCGCCCGGCAGCCGGACCACCAGGCTGTGGCAGGACGCGGCCTGACTTCTCGACATGGACGGACACTCCTGACGGTGGGGCGAACGGGCGTGCGGGACGTGGGCGGGCGGTCAGCGGGCGCTGAAGCCGCCGTCGACGGTGAGCGTGGTCCCGGTGACCTGCCGGGAGTCGTCGCCGGCCAGCCAGAGCGCGGCGCCGGCGATGTCCTGCGGCTCGATGAGGGCGTTCATCGGCTGCGCCTGGACGAAGATCTCCTCGTGCTCGTCGACGGCGACGTCCAGCGAGCGGGCGATCTCGGCGAGCATCCGGCCCTCGTGCAGCGGGTCGTCGCGCACCGAGCCCGGGCACAGGGCGTTGACCCGGACCCGGAAGGGCGCGTAGTCGAGCGCGGCGGCCTTGGTGAGGCCGATCAGGCCGTGCTTGGCGGCGACGTACCCGGCGAAGTGCCGGTAGCCGACCAGCCCGGCGGTGGAGGCCACGTTGATCACGCTGCCGGAGCGCTGCTCGACCATGGCGGGCACGACCGCCTTCATCATCCGCCAGGCGCCGGTGAGGTCGATGCCGACCATGAGGTCCCACTCGTCCTCGGCGATCTCGTGGACGGCCTTGCCCGAGGGCGCGGCGATGCCGGCGTTGTTGAGCAGCACGTCGACGGTGCCGAAGCGGTCCAGCGCCTGCTCGGCGGCGCGGGTGACGTCGGCCGGGTCGCGGACGTCGGCGGCGACGGTGTGGACGGCCGCGCCGTGCGCCCGGCAGAGCTCGGCGGTGTGCGCCAGCTGGCCCTGCGAGCCGAGCGGGTAGGGCACGCCGTCGAGGTCCCCGGCGACGTCGACCAGCACCAGGTCGGCGCCCTCGGCGGCGAACCGGACGGCGCACGAGCGGCCCAGGCCGCGGGCGGCGCCGGTCACGAGGGCCGTCCTGCCGCTCAGCCGGCCGGTGGCGGGCTCGTTCACGAGGCGGCGCCCGAGGGAGCGGCGAGCGCGGCCGCGACGGCGTCGACCACCGGCAGCGGCGACTCCGTGAGGTACATGTGGCCGCCCTCCGGCTCCACCAGCCGGAACGCGGCGGTGGTGGCCGCGCGCCACTCCCCGGCCTGCTCGCGGGTCACCAGGGTGTCCCCGGTGGCGCGCAGCGAGGTGATCGGGGTGCGCAGCGGCTCGTCCGTCGCGGGCCGGTAGTCCTCGTGCATCCCGACGTCCGCGCGCAGGATCGGCAGCAGCAGTTCGCGCATGTCCGGGTCGGCCAGCGCGTCGTGCTGGTAGCCGGCGAACTCCTGGACCCGGGCGAGGAAGGCGTCGTCGTCCAGGCCGGTGGCGCGGCGGGTGCGCGGGGTCCACGGGCCGGGCGAGCCGCTGACGAAGAGGTGGACGAGGTCGACTGCGGGCTGCTGCTCCAGTGCGCGGGCGAGCTCGAAGGCGAGCACCGCGCCGAGGCTGTGCCCGAACAGCGCGACCGGACCGTCGGCCAGCTCCGCGACCCGCGGGGCGAGCGCGGCGGCGGCGGTCGCCGCGTCGGTGAACGGCTCGTCGAGGAACAGCTCCTCGCGGCCGGGCAGTTGGAGCGGGACGATGCGCGGGGCGTGTGCGGGGAGGTTCTTCCACCCGCGGTAGAAGCCGGCGCCGCCCCCCGCGAAGGGCAGGCACACCAGGGAGTGGGTCATGAGCGGCATCGCTTTCTGGGAAGCTGCGTGGTGGCTGCACGGCGACCGGGGGCGTGGCCGCCCGGGGGCGGCCGGACGTCCACGCTGTCACCGGGCCCCGAGCGCGGGCAACGGGCGTTGCAGATTGCTGCCAACGCCCGCCGCCCGCCGGCCGGACGGGGTGGTTCAGGCGGCGTTCATGGCGTCGGCCAGGGACTTCGGCCGCATGTCGGTCCAGTGCTCGTTGATGTAGTCGAGGCAGGCCTGGCGGCCGTCCTCGCCGAACACGGAGGTCCAGCCGGCCGGGACCTCGGCGAAGGAGGGCCAGAGCGAGTGCTGGTTCTCCTCGTTGACGAGGACCAGGTAGCGGGCGTCGTCGTTCTCGAACGGGTTGCTGGCCATGGTGGGCCCTTCCTTCGGTGGTGGTGGGTCAGGAGACCTTGAGCGACTGCAGGCGCCGGAGGAAGTCCGGCAGCCGGTCCACGCCCCAGTACTTGTCGAAGCCGCAGATGAAGAACGGCACGCCGAACACGCCGTCGCGGTGCAGGGAGCCCAGCGCGGCCATCCCGAGCTCGCGGATCTCCGGGTCCTCGTGGGCCCGGGCCAGTGCCTCCGGGTCGGCGCCGATGGTCTCGGCGATCTTGCGCATGGTGTCGGGCCGCGAGATGTCCTCGCCGCGCTCCCACCGGGTGCGGTACGTCTCGGCGATGAACTCCCGCCCGACGCCCAGCCGCTCGGCGGCCAGGTAGGCGAGGTGCGAGACCTCCCAGCGCGGGGCCGGGTCGACCGGCCAGACCATTTCCAGGTCGCGGGCCCGGGCCAGGCGCCGGACGTCCTGCAGGATGTAGAGGTGCTTCTCCTTGGACATCGGGACGTACGGGAGCCGGATGTTGCTCTGCTCCAGCTCGTCCTGGGCGGACGGGTCCGGCTCCCAGAACGGCAGCCACTCGATCCGCTCGGCCTCCTGCGGGTGGTGGTCGACCAGGTCGCGGTAGGCCATCCAGGAGTAGGGGCTGCGGAAGGAGAAGTACCAGCGCGGTGCACGTCGTGCCATCGCCGCCTCCAGCCTTTCTGAACGGGTGGTTCGAACTGCCCGGCCGTCCGGGCTAGATGGTGATGCCGCCGTCGATCTGGAGGACCGCGCCGGTGATGTACGCGGCCCTGTCCGAGACCAGGTAGGCGACCAGGTCGGCGACCTCCTCCGCGGTGCCCATGCGGCGCAGCGGGATCGAGGTCAGTGCCTCCTTGCGGGCCTTGTCGTTCATCGCGGCGACCATGTCGGTCTCGATGAAGCCCGGGGCGACGGCGTTGACCCGGATGCCGGCGCGGCCGCTCTCCTTGGCCAGGGCGCGGGTGAAGCCGATGATCCCGGCCTTGGACGCCGAGTAGTTGGTCTGGGTGCCGTGGCCGTAGACCCCGGCGACCGAGGAGATGTTGACGATCGCGCCGCCGCGGCGCTTCATCATGCCGAACACCACGGCGCGGCAGACGTGGTAGACGCCGTCCAGGTTGGTGTCGATGACCTGGCGCCACTGCTCGTCCTCCATCAGGACGAGCGGGTTGTCGCGGGTGATGCCGGCCGCGGTGACGGCCGCGGCGACCGGGCCGAGCCCGTCCTCGGTGGCCTCGATCCAGGCCCGGACGGCGGCGCCGTCGGCGACGTCCACCCGGGTGCCGGTGATCCGCACGCCGTGCTCGTCGCCGGTCTTCTCCAGGCTGCGCGCCGCCTCGTCGTCCGAGCGGTAGCAGAAGGCGACGTCGAAGCCGTCCCGGGCGAGCGCCGTGACGGTGGCCCGGCCGATGCCGCGCGAGCCGCCGGTGACCAGGGCGACCCGGCTGGTGGTGTCCGACATGGTGGTGCTCTCTCCTCAAATGGTGGCCGGGCGCAGCGCCTCGGCGGGGCGGAAGGCCATCACGATCCGGCCGACGGTCATCACGGGTTCGCCGGCCGAGCGGGTCTCGCCCTCGAACAGCACGGTGTCGTCGACCCGGC
Organism: Kitasatospora sp. NPDC059747; assembly: GCF_042732955.1. Classification (NCBI taxonomy): domain Bacteria; kingdom Bacillati; phylum Actinomycetota; class Actinomycetes; order Kitasatosporales; family Streptomycetaceae; genus Kitasatospora; species Kitasatospora sp. NPDC059747. Next base: position 76,560 of record NZ_JBHWGV010000008.1, read on the forward strand.
GGTCCAGCCGGACGACGTGCTCCAGGACCTCGCCGGGCAGCACGGGGCGGTGGAACTCGACGCCGGTCATGCCGCCGAAGAGCATCACCTGCCCGCTCAGCACGTCCGGGTTGGGGTCGTCCCAGGTGGCCAGCACCCCGGCGGACTGGCACCAGGACTCGACCAGCAGCGAGGACGGGTAGGCGAAGTCCTCGGCGGGGGTGTCCGCGCCGAGCTTCTCGTACCAGGGCTCGTTGCAGGTGACGGCCTTGAGGGCGGTCAGCCGCTCGCCGGGGACGAGGTCGACGACCCGGTCCACCAGGAGCATCGGGAAGCGGTGCGGCAGCCGGGCGCGGATGTCGCGCTGGCCGATCACACCCGGCACGGAGAAGCCGGTCACGCCGCCACCTCCGCGAGGGCGTAGCGCAGCCGGACGCTCGCCGCCGGGCCGCGCCCGGTGGCCAGCTTGGCCCGGCACTGCCAGTCGCCGGCCGCGGTCCGCTTCCACTCCATGGCGATCTCCAGCTCGTCGCCGGGGAAGACCGGCCCGGTGAACCGGGTGGACTCCACGGCGGCCAGCGCGGCGCCCTTCGCCTCCGCGGGCAGGGTGGCGAGCGCGCCCTGGTGGGTGCACTCGACCAGGCAGACGCCGGGGAAGATCGGGAAGCCCGGGTAGTGGCCGGGCAGCACGGTCTCGGTGTCCTCCACCCGGAAGCGGGCCGCGGTGCGCAGCCCGTCGGTGGCGGGCAGCACCTCGACCGCGCCGCCGAGCGGGCCGGCGGCGGGCATCAGGCGGCCTTCGCCGCGTCGAGCCGGCCGAGCAGGACGTCGTAGGCGTTCCGCAGGGTGGTGATCTGCTTGAGGTCCGACTCGGGCAGCTTCACGCCGTACTTCTTCTCCAGCACGACGACGATCTCCAGGGCCATCAGCGAGTCGACCTCCAGGTCGTCGACGAAGCGGGCGTCGTCGGTGACCTCCTCGGCGTCGACGTCCAGCACCTGGGCGACCACGGCGCGGAGTTCTTCCTTGTCCAGCACGATTGCCGTTCCTTTCGGAGGAGTTCGGAGGAGTTCAGGGGGAGTGCGGAGGAGCCGGGGCTCAGCGCAGGCCGAGCAGGGCGCAGCCGACGGTGCCGCTGCGGTCCACGGAGGTGATCACGCCGATCCGTCCGGCCGCCCCGGCCGGGTGGTCGGCCGCGTACGAGAGCAGGGCGGTGGCCTGGAAGGCGGCCGCGGCCGCCCCGGTGTCGCCGATCAGCCCGGTCAGCGTCAGGTCGGCGTACCCGTCGGTGCCGAGCACCTCGCGGACGGCCTCGGCCTCGCCGCGGCCCTCACGGCCGGGCGCGCCGGAGCGGGCCACCGCGGCGACCTGCCCCGGTTCGACGCCGGCCCGCTCCAGCGCCGCGCGCAGGGCGGCGGCCAGCACGGGGGCGGGGTCGCCGTCGAGGACGACGCGCAGTTCGACGCCGAGGAGTTCGGCCAGCACCGGCTGGTCCGGGTCCCCGGGGGCGTACGGCTCGACGAGGAGCATCGCGCAGCCCTCGCCGAGGGCGGGCGCGCCGGCCTCGGCCGCGTCGCCGCTGTGGTGCTCCAGCCAGGACCGGGCCTGGCTGAACTCCTCGGCCGCGCCGCACAGGACGGTCCGGGCGCGGCCGGTGCCGAGCAGCCGGCGCGAGTAGTTGAGCGCGTGCAGGCCGGCGGTGCGGCCGCCGGCGATGGTCGCGTTGGGGCCCTTCAGCTGGTACCAGATGGCACTCTGGCCGGCCGCGCAGTTCATCACCGTGTTGGGGAAGCGCGCGGGGTCGACGAAGAAGGGCTGCTCGCCGGTGAGCGAGTCGCGGGTGAAGTCCATCATCGACTGGGCGCTGCCGGTGGTGGTGCCGAGGGCGAACGCGGCGCCCTCGCCGGTGCCGACGGCCCGGTTGCGCGGCCCGTCGTCGAGCAGCGCGCCGACGGCGGTGACGGCGAGGCCGGTGACCCGGTCCATCGAGCGGGTGCCCTTCTTGCCGAGCACCTCGCGGATCGCGAAGCCGGGCACGACGTGGCCGGTCCCGTCGGGGGTGGTGCCGTGTTCGGCGCCGAGCGCGGTGACGGTGCCGCGGCGCTCGCGCAGGCCCTCGGTGAAGGCGGTGCGGCCGATGCCGTAGGGCGACACGGCCGACCAGGCGGTGATCACCGGGCGTCCGGCGCCCGTGGTGAGGGTGGTCATGACCGTCACCGGTTCCTTTCGGTCAAGGGGTCAGTGGGGCGGGGCGTTCAGAGGAAGACGACCATCCGGTACTCGCCCCAGCGCGCGGCGGTCGCGCCCGCAGGGGCGAGCTCGACGCCGTCGACGAGCGGCAGCGGGGAGCGCAGCGCCGCGATGTCGGGCTCCTCGACGAGCACCCGCACGCCCGCGCCGAGCAGCGTGCGCAGGCCCTGGCGGGGGTCGGTGAGCGTGTCGACGGTGCGGTTGCCGATCCGCAGCGGGGGCGGCGGCGCGGCGTCCAGGGCGTAGCCGGCGGCCGAGCCGCGCAGCAGGACGTCCAGTCCGCCGAGCTGGCGGTGCAGTTCGGTGGCGAGGTACAGCTCGTCGAAGAACTGCTTGTCGAGCGCGCCGCGGTAGCCGCGTTCGACGATGGCCAGCACCCGGCCGTCCGTCGGGTCCGTCGGGTCGCCGGCCATCAGATCACCCCCATCAGCAGGGTCTTGTCCGCGGCGGCGACGTTGGCGGCGTAGCCGGCCGGCGGGCGGAGCACGACCTGGGGGAGGTGGTCCACGGCGCCGCGGTCGTCGCTGCAGAACCGGCAGCCGTACCAGTGGAGCCGGTCCGGGTGGGCGGTGAGCAGTTCCCCGGCGAGCGTGGCGAGGGAGGGGTACTCCCGGTTCCAGTCGGCGAGGTTGCGCGGCTTGTCCGGGCCGAGCGGCTTCTGGGTGAGCAGGGTGGCGTAGCCGCAGGTCCACACCTGCACGGTGGCACCGCGCTCCAACAGGGCCTGGGTCAGCCGCAGGGCGGTGGTGACCTGGTCCGATGCGTGGGGGGCACCCATGAGGGTGATGAGCACGTCCGTGTGCGGGATCCGTCTGGCCACCTCAGTGCCACACCACCCGGACGGCCGGATCGAGGATCCAGCCCGCCACGACGTCCATCCCGACCACCCGGAGCTCGGGGCGCAGGGCCGCGCCGTCCAGGCCGTGCTGGGCCAGCGAGAAGCTGTCCGCGGCGAGGACCCCGCCCTCCTCCTGGAAGCGGTCGAGGTCGGAGTCGCTGCCCGGGACGGCGAGCACGACGCCGTCCTGGACGAGGAAGAGGAGCGCCGACTGCCCGGTGAGCACCTGGGCGACCGCGTCGCGCCGGAAGCCGGCGTCCTGGGCGACGCGGCCCTGGCTCTCGATGAGCAGCAGGCGCGGCGTGGAGCCCTCCCACACCTCGACCCCGCTCGCGGAGATCTCGCTGGTCTCGTTCACGCCTGCTGCACTCCGTTGACGGCGTCGAGCACGCGCTGGTCGAAGCTCACCAGGCTCCAGTCGCGGCGGTTGCCGATCACCGCGTAGCCGTGCACGATGCGGCCGGTCGCGGTCTTGACCAGCTCGCCGTCGCGCAGGACGTAGAAGTCCATGCGGGAGGTGTAGGTGAAGTCCTTGAAGACCTCCTCGACGGTGTACACCGTGTAGAGGTCCTCCTCCATCAGCGCCTCGTCGAGGATGCGGATGTCGGAGCGCGGCACGACCGGGATCCACTTGCGGTCGTCCAGCAGGGTCTTGATGGAGATGCCGCGGTCCGCGACGAAGCGGTCCTTGCCCTCCTCCATCAGCCGCAGGTAGCCCGACATCTGGATGCGCTCGGTGAAGTGGCAGTACGGGTACGGGATGTTCCACTTCCACGCGTACGCGTTCTGCCCGGCCGTCAGCGAGGCGAGGACCTCCTCCTCGGCGGGGGCGGCGGTGCCGGCCGCGCGCTCCAGGTCGTCGCCGAGCTTGGCGACGGCGAAGCGGGCGAGCAGCGCGGGCACCTCGCCGGCCGCCTCCAGGTAGGTGTCGATCCGCAGCGAGACGCGGACCTTGGAGGTGACGGCCTTGAGGACCTCGCCGTCGCGCTCGACCCGGATGACGACCTTGAGGCCGATCGTGCCGTCCTCGTCCTTGGTCCACGGCACGACCTCGGCCTCGGCCACGTCGTCCATGTGGAAGGCGTGCAGGATGCGGGTGTCGATCGAGACCAGGTCGAGGCCGAGGCCGTGCTCCTCGTAGAGCGCGCGGGCCGGGAGCCCGGCCTGCCGGAAGTGGTCGAGGACGGCCTCCTCGACGAGGTAGTTGACGTGCTTGAAGCCGATCCAGGTGCAGATGTTGGAGCCCTCGTAGCGGGGGCGGACCTGGGTGGCGGTGGAGGTGGTCAGCAGCGCCTTGACGGCGGTGTCCGTGACGAGGGTCATCGCTGGAGCTCCAGGGCGGTTGGTCGGGCGTGGCCGTCGGACGGCGACAGGCCCGGGACGGTGTGGACGAACTCGGCGACGGCGGCGGCGAACCGCCCGGGCGCGTCGAGCATCGGGAAGTGCCCGCAGCCGGGCAGGACGAGGGAGCGGGCGTCGGGCAGGGCCCCGGCGAGCGCCACGCCCTCCCCGGGCGGGGCGGCGAAGTCGCTCTCGCCGGCCAGCACCAGGGTGGGCAGGGCGAGCCGGCCGGCCGCCAGCGCGGGCGTGCGCAGGTACAGGTCGAAGAAGCGGAACCAGCCGTACGGGCCGACGCGTTCGCGCACCCGCTCGCCCATGGCCCGCCGCAGGTCGGCCGGGACCCGGCCGCCGGAGTGGGCCCGGATCCCCTCCTCCATGATCAGGTGGAAGTCGTTCAGGTAGTAGCTGATGGTCTCCCAGTCGAACTGCTCGGCGCGCGAGCGGTAGAACGGCGAGACCAGGACGAGCGCGCGGAGGCCGTACTTGCGCGGCGCGTCCACGCCGGCCCGCAGTTCGCGGTCCAGCAGGTCGAGCAGCACGTTGGCCGCCATCGAGTGCGCGACGACGACCTCGGCGCCGCCGGGCACCGACTCCAGCGCCTGGGCGAGCCGGCCGGCCAGGTCGGTCTCGGTGCCGAGGCCGGTGATGGTCTCGGTGCGCCAGGGCAGCCGGGCGGTCCACATCTGCAGGCCGCCCGGCAGTTCGGGGAGTGCGGGCTCCCACACGCTGTCGTTGGCGGCCAGGCCGTGCAGCAGCAGCACGCGGGGGCCGGTGCCGTCGGTGCGCCGCTCGACGGAGACCGGGCGCAGGTCGGGCCCGCCCGCCACGGCGTCGCCGCTCATGCCGCTTCGGGGGCGAGCACCAGCAGGTCGGCCCGGGCGTCGTCGCCGGCGCCGCCGGTGACGGCCTGGACCGGGCCCGGCTCACCGGCGTCGAAGAGCCCGACCGCGGCCGCCACCTGGAGCAGCCCGGCGGCGCCGGAGGCCTTGCCGAGGTGCGCGGGCAGCTCCCAGCGCAGGCCCCGCTCGTCGGGTGCGGCGGCGCCGCGGCGGTAGCCGCCGAGCACGGCGCGGACGGTCGCCGAGCGGGCGGCGGCCGCCGCGCGGGACTCGACCACCAGGGCCGCCCCGCCGTCGACGGCGCGCTCGCCGCCGAGCAGCCGGCGCACCACCTCGTTGTCCGGTTCGACGCCGAGCACGAGGACGCGCTCGGCCCGGCCGGCGTTGATCAGGGTGGCGGCCCAGTGCAGCGCGTCCAGGCCGGAGGTCTCGCCGTTGCAGACCATCAGGTTGGGGCCGCGCAGCCCGTAGCGGATCGCCGCCGAGGAGGCGATGACGTTGCTGGAGGCGTTCGGCAGGTCCATCGGCGAGGTGGCCGTGACGGTGCCCTCGCGCAGGGTGTCCAGGGCGCGGGTGACGGTGTCCAGGTTGCCGAAGTTGGAGCTGGCGACCACGCCGACGCTGACGGCCGGCACGGTGATGCCCGCCTTCTCGTCCGCGCCGAGCAGTCCGGCGTCGCGCAGCGCGGCGGCGGTGAGCGCGTAACCGAGCTGGGTGGCCCGGTCCTTGTAGCGCAGGCCCTTCTTGCCGACGTGCGCGGCCGGCTCCACCGGGGCCCCGCCGGGGGCGGGCCCGTCGGCGAGGGCGCGGACCGTCTCGGTGCCGGGCAGCAGGACGGCGGCGCCGGTGACCACTACGTTCATGCGCCCGCCTCGCTTCGCTCGGCAGGGGCATTCACCCATGCGCACCCCTTGATGATGAGCTCACGTCGTTCGCTCATTGGGTCCCCTCCACGATGGCCACGGCGTTGATGCCGCCGAAGCCGAAGGCGTTCAGCTGCGCGAGCCGCAGCGTCCGGTCGGTGGCGGCCTCGCCGGTGACGAAGCTGAACTTCGCGGCCTCGTCCACCGGGTCCTCCAGGCCGACGGTCGGCGGCACCCGGCCCTCGTTCAGGGCCCGGACGCCGACGATCAGGTTGATCAGGCCGGAGGCGCCCGAGGTGTGGCCGGTCATCGACTTCACCGCGGTCATCAGCGGGCCGGAGGCGTCGTCGCCGAGCACGGCGGCCAGGGCGGTGGCCTCGGCCTCGTCGTTGAGCAGGGTGCCGGTGCCGTGCACCATCACCAGGTCGAGGTCGGCGGGCTTGACGCCGGCCAGCCGGTGGGCGGCGTGCATGGCCTCGGCGATGCCCTCCGGGGAGGGCGCGGTGACGTGGAAGGCGTCGCAGTTGACGGCCACGCCGCGCAGCCGGGCGTGCACCTGCGGGGCGCCCTCCTCGGTGCGGCGCAGCACGATCGCGGCGGCGCCGTCGCCCATCAGCACGCCGGTGCGGTTGCGGTCGAAGGGCCGCACCCGGTCCGGGGGCGTCGCGTGGACGCGCTCCAGCAGGCCGTACATGGACTCGGTGAGGACGTCGACCCCCGCCACGATGACGGTGTCGGGCGCGTCCGGGCCCTCCTGGTCGAGCAGGTCGCCGGCCAGCGCGAGCGCGTACAGCGAGGCCGAGCAGGCGTTGGAGAAGGTGTGGGTGACGTCGGCGTTGAAGCGTTCCTTCAGGCCGGTGCCGAAGTGCAGCCCGGAGTCGGCGAACGGCGAGCCGTCGGCCCACCACAGTTCCAGCGAGCGCAGTTCGCGCAGGCCGGTGCCGACCAGGATCGGGATGCCGGACAGGTCCTCGCCGAGGCCCGCGTCGGCGGCGGCCTGGGCGATCGCCTCGTGCAGCAGCCGGCCGGCCCGGCCCGGGACGTCCTCGCCCGGGGCGGGGCGGTCGTCGACCTCGTACGCGTGCTGGGCGCGGAACCTGGTGCGGTCGAAGCCGCGCAGTTCGGCGCGGCCGGAGACGCCCGCGCACAGGTTCTCGAAGAGCTCGCCGACACCGGTGCCGGTGGCGGCGACCGCGCCCATCCCGATGATGGGGCGGATCGTCATGACGCCTCCTTGGTCGCGTCGTACCGCCCGAGCAGGACCGCCGCGTTGTTGCCCCCGAACGCGAGACCGTTGTTCTGGACGATCCGCAGGTCGGCCTCGACCGCCTGGTTGGGCACGCAGTCGACGTCGCAGTCGGGGTCGGTGGTGACGTGGTTGATGGTGGGCGGGATGAACCGGTTGCGGATCGCGAGCGCGCAGCCGATCGCGCCGAGCGCGCTGGCGGCGCCCATGCTGTGGCCGAGCATCGACTTCATCGAGACGGTGCGCGGCGGGGTGTCGCCGAACACCTGCCGGATGGCGCCGGCCTCGGTGATGTCGTTGGCCTTGGTGCCGGTGCCGTGCGCGGAGATGAGGTCCACCTCCTGCGGCTTGACGCCGGCGTTGTCCAGGGCGAGCCGCATCAGCTCGGCGACGCTGTCCCGGTCCGGGGCCACCTGGTGGTGGGCGTCGCAGTTCAGCCCGTAGCCGAGCACCTCGGCGTAGATGGTGGCGCCGCGCTCCAGCGCCGAGTCCAGCCGCTCCAGGACGAGCACGCCGGCGCCCTCGCCGGTGAGGATGCCCTTGCGGTCGACGTCGAAGGGCTGGCAGCGGTCGGGGGCGATGGTGCCGAGCCGGTAGAAGCCGGTGAAGGTCTTGCGGCACATCGCGTCCGCGCCGCCGCAGAAGGCGAACTCCGCCTCGCCGGAGCTGACGGCGTCGAAGCCGTAGCCGATGGCGTAGTTGCCCGCGGAGCACGCGGTCGGAATGGTCAGCGCCTCGACGTCGGTCAGGCCCAGTTCCTGGGCGATGGCCGCCGACAGCCGCCCGGCCGGCACTCGCCGGGCGGCCGTCGGGTCGAAGGTGCCGGTGCCGTCGGCGAGTTCGCGCTCGACCAGCTGGTCGAGGTCGTAGCTCTCGCCGTCGGTGGTGCCGATGGAGATCAGTCCGCGCCGGCCGCGCAGCAGTGCCAGGTCGAGGCCGGAGTCCTCCAGGGCCATCCGGGCCGCCGCGGTCGAGAACTGCGCGGCCCGGCCGAGCTGTTCGACGTCCAGCGTGCGGATCCAGTCCCGCGGGTCGAAGTCGGTGATCTCGCACCCGTTGGCGTGGGCGAAGCCCTCGGTGTCGAACACCGAGATGGGCCGGGCCCCGCTGCGGCCCTCGCGGAGCCCCGTGAGGAACTCCCGGACGCCGAGGCCGATGCTGGACACCACCCCGAGCCCGGTGAGCACCACCCGGTGCCGCTGCGGCCCGGTGTGCCCGGTGCCGTTTCCTGCCGCCGTCATGGCGACCCTCCCCATCCGTCGCAGCGTTGTCGGGACTACCAGCCGGCCGGCTCCGAGACGACCTCGTAGACGCCCGTGAGGTTGACCATGCGGGGCAGCTCGCTCTGGTTGATCACGACGCCGAACTCCTTCTCCAGGGCGGCGAGGATCTCGATCGCGCGGAGCGAGTCGGCGTCGTGGTCCTCCTTGAAGAGGCTGGTCTCGGTGACCTCGTCCTCCTCGATCTCCAGAATGTCGCAGACGATTTCCTTGATGGTTTCGAGGCGCTCGTCGCGGGTGGCGGTGGTCATGGTCTTCTCCTTTGTCCGGCCCGGTTCCCGGGCCGCGCGGAATGCATTGCCGGATGTGGTGCGGGATGCGGCGCGGGGTGCCGCGCCGGATCGAATAACCGTGCGGATGGAATTCTGCGAGCCCGGTTTCCGGGCCCACAACGGCGGCTGCAACAACCTGCCACCGGCGTCCGGGAATTCAGCGGCGGACGGTCGCGGAAAGCCGTGCGCGGAGGTCCGCGACGAGCGCCTCGCGCTGCTCGACCAGGTAGAAGTGGCCGCCCGGCAGGACGGTCAGGTCGAAGCCGGCCGGGGCGATCCCGGCCCAGGCCGCGACCTCGTCGGGGGCGACGTCGGGGTCGCCGTCGCCGACGTAGCCGGCCACCGGGCAGGGCAGCGGCACGCCGGGCCGGGGCGCGTACCCGGCGACGGCCCGGAAGTCGGCGCGGATGGCGGGCAGGACGAGCTCGCGCAGGTCCTCGTCGGCCAGCAGCGCGGCGTCCGTGCCGCCCATCCGGCCGACCTCGGCGAGCAGTTCGTCGTCGCTGCCGAAGGCGGCGGTGCGCGGCGTCAGCAGGTGCGGGGCCTTGCGGCAGGAGACGGCCAGCAGCGCCGGGGCGATGCCGTGCCGCTGCGCGAGGCGCAGCGCGATCTCGTAGCCGACGGTGGCGCCCATGCTGTGGCCGAACAGCGCGAGCGGGGTGTCGAGGCAGGGGGCGAGCTCGGCGGTGATCGCGTCGGCGAGGTCCTCCAGGCGGGTCCACGGGTCCTCGGCGATCCGCTCCTGGCGGCCGGGGTAGCGCACGGCGAGGACTTCGACGTCCTCGCCGAAGGCGCGCCCCCAGCCGTGGAAGAAGCCGGCCGAGCCGCCGGCGTGCGGCAGGCAGAGCAGCCGCAGCCGCGGGGGTGCCGCGGTGGGGTACCGGCGCAGCCAGATGCTCTCGGTGGCCTGTGTCATCGGGGTGGTTCTCCTTGTCCGGTTCGGTGCTGGGGCCGGTCCTCGGACCCCTCCCGGCCCCGGTCAGCCCAGCGCGGCCGGGCTGTTCAGCGACACCACCCCGGTCTCCGGCGCGATCCGGCGGATCAGGCCGGCCAGGGTCTTGCCGGGGCCGATCTCGACCAGCCGGCGGCAGCCGAGCTCGCCGGTGAGGGTGCGCACGGAGGGCTCCCAGAGCACCGGCGAGGTGAGCTGGCGGGTGGCCAGGGCGGGCCAGTCGCAGTCGCCGGCGTACGCGCGGGCGTCCGCGTTGGCGACGACCGGCAGGTGGGCCGGGGCGAAGGCGGTGTTCTTCAGTGCGGTCCGCAGCCGTTCGGCGGCGGGAGCCATGTACGGGCTGTGGAAGGCGCCGCCGACGGACAGCCGGATCATCTTGGCGCCGATCGAGGGCGCCTCGGCGCCGATCAGCTCGATGCCCTCGGCGGAGCCGGAGACCACGGTCTGGCCGGGCGCGTTGACGTTGGCGACCCACACCTCGGCGCCCCGCGCCCGGATCCGGTCGGTGAGTTCGGCGACCTGCTCCAGCGGGGCGGCGACCAGGACGCCCATGGTGCCGGGGCGCTCGTCGGCGGCGTCCCGCATGGCCCGGCCGCGGGCCGCCACCAGCGCGGCGGCGTCGGGCAGGGTGAGCGCCCCGGCGGCGGTGAGCGCGGCGTACTCGCCCAGGCTGTGGCCGGCCACGGCGGCCACCGGCCCGTCGAGCGCGCCGCGGCGCACCGCCTCGGCGTACGCGACCATGGCCACCGTGAACACGGTGAGCTGCGCCAGGTCGGTGCGCCGCAGGTGTTCGTCCGGAGTGTCCAGGAGCAGTTCCGCGAGATCCTCCCCGGTGACCCCGGAGATTGCCGTGACGATTTCCCAGGACGGGGTTTCCCGCCAGGGCTCGCCCATTCCCGCTTTCTGCGTCCCCTGGCCGGGGAACACCAGACCGATCGGGTTCTGGTCCATTGACCCGCCTTCCGCGCCGAATTCACCGGTGGGTACGGGGGCCCGCCGCCGGAGGTTTTCCGGAGGGCGGGTCCCCGTGCCGACGGCCGGCAGTTTCGGGGGAGTACGGCAGGCCATCGGGAAGGGGATTTCCGGGTGCGTGCGGTACCCGGCCCCCTTTCCGCGGCCCATACAACCGAGGGCGCCGGGGGAGCGGCAACAGACCCTTCAGGAAGCTGCCACTCGCCCGGCGCCCGGTGGATCGTTGCGGCCTCAGGCGCCCGGGCCGCCGCCCGGGCCGCCGCCGGGCCCCGGCCGGGCGGGCCGCAGCAGGCCGAGTTCGGCGGCGCGCACGCCGGCCTGGAAGCGGGACTGCGCGCCGAGCATCGCCATGATCTCGGCGACGTGCCGGCGGTAGGTGCGCACCGAGACGGTGAGTTCGCGGGCGGCGACCTCGTCGGTGACGCCGGCCCGCAGCGCGCCGAGGATCTGCTGGGCGAGCGCGGCCCGGTCCCGGTCGCCGAAGACGATCCGCTCGCCGGCCGGGACGGCGTTGCGCCACACGCTCTCGTACAGCGAGCCCAGCGTGAAGACCACCTTGGGCTCGCGGATGACGGAGGCCCGGACGCCGGTGGCCGACTCGGCGACGACCAGCGCGGTCGTGCCGTCCACCAGCAGCGCCTGGAGCGGGGGCACCCGGGCCACCCGGATCGCCACCGGCCGCTCCTTGGCGAGCTGCTCGCGGACGAAGTCCTCGTCGATCATCGAAGGGTTCGTCAGCAGCCGCACGGAGATGGTCTCGGCGGCGCCGTAGATCAGTCTTCGCTCGGCGAACTCGCTGAGCCCGGGCTCCTGTTCCTCGGCGCCGGGCATCCGCGCGTGCACGATGTCGATGCTGCGCACGGCGCTGCGGATGAGGGCGGCGGCGGTGTCGAGCACCGCCCGGTAGCCGCCCTCCACCGTGGCGATCTGCTGGGCCCGGTGGCTGCGGTCGCGGTGGATGGCCACCGTCGACTCGATCAGCGACCGCACTTCCAGGAGTGCTCTTTCCAGTTCGTCCTCTGCCTCGATGGGCACGTCGTACTCACCAGTTTCCCCGTTGGTGTTACTCACTGCGCCGCGGCTGGTGGGCCGCGGTCCTCCCCGTGTGGTCGGGGACGGCGCCCGGCCCTGTCCCGCAGGGCCCGCAGGGGCGCCGAAGACAGGCTGTCACTCGTGGAGCAGGCCCAGCTCGACCGCGCGCACACCGGCCTGGAAGCGGGAGCTGGCACCGAGTTCGCGCATGATCTCGGCGACGTGGCGCCGGTAGGTGCGCAGGGACATGCTGAGGTCGCGGGCGGCCGCCTCGTCGGTGTAGCCGCTGCGCAGCCGCTCCAGGATGCTGCGGGTGAGGTCGCCGAGCAGGCGGGGGCTGAGCGCGAGGTGGTCGTCGAGCTTGCGGCCGAGCGACCAGGCGCCGGCGAAGAGCAGCTCCAGGGCGCGGACCGCGGCCCGGTCGTTGACCAGCGTGGCCTGGCCCTTGGCGTTGCCGGCGGAGGCGCGGACGAGGGCGGCGGCGCCGTCGGAGATGACGATGTCGCGCAGGTCGGCCTCGGAGACGCGGATCTCGAAGCGGGCGCCGGGCGCGTGGGCGAGCTTGGCCAGGGCGCAGTCGGCGACGCCGGGGGCGCAGAGGACCCGGACGACGGTGCCGGGGCGCATGGTGGTCAGGGCGTCGCGGGCGATCTGCTCGAAGGGCCCGGTGCCGGTGACGGCGACGCAGACCGAGTGCCGGGCGCCGTGCACGAGCTGTTCGACGGCCTCGCCGAGGGCGGTGACGTCGGTGTGCGGGGCGGGGGGGCCCTGGTCGGGGCGCTGCCGGTAGAGCGAGACGGTGGATTCGATCAGTGCCCGCGCCTGGAGCAGGGTCTTTTCGACGTGCGCGGCATGATCGCCCGGCGTCGATTCCTCCTGGCCAGGGCCGTTCGGCGAACCGGCTGCACTGGTCACTTGCGTCCCCCCTTACGGTGGTGGTCTTTCCGTTCATTCGACGTTCAACTGTTTAATCAAGAACATGTCAGATGACACCTGATCAGACCACCTGCGACTGACAGTAGTTCGGCTGTTCGAAGCCAGTCAACCTTTGCTCAAAACCGCAGGTCAAGGGCCTTTGAGCCCGCACTCGGCGGGTGCGTCGCGGGGTGGGCTCGAAGGACATCGCGAACGGCATCGCGAACGGCATCGCGAACGGCATCGCGAACGACATCGCGACGGGCATATATCAGGCCGGGATTTTCCCACCACCGACCTGGCGAATCTCCAGCCGCCCTGGCATCAACCTGCACTCGGGCACCGGAAAGGAGCGGTCGGCATTCCGTTTTCCTCACGAGAAGTAGCCCGCCCCTCACCGCCGGTCGCGGCCCTGTCCCCTTCCGGCCAACCCTGAACTCGCCCGGCCGGCCTGGACTGGTCCGACCTTACGGTAAGCGGCGTGACCATACGTCAGACGGGGACTTTTCGGCCCATAACTTTGCCGGCCCGGCCGGCCACCGGCGCGACGGCGCGGTGGCGGGCGGTGCCGTCGCCGGCGTCCCCGCGCTGAACCGTCCGGTCGCGCCACGCTGCGGACATCCGCACCCCTGTGGTCCTCACCCCTGTTCGGCGTGCCAGGCGGGCTGCCCCGGCGCGCCCCGAAGCCAGGAGACAGACGGCCCGTGACACGTCCCACCAACCTCACCGACCTGCTGCTGGACGTCGCCGAGCGGCATCCGGCGACGGGCCTCGGCCACGGCCCCGGCGCCGCCGACGCCGGTCCGACCGATCAGAGCTACCCGGCCCTGCTCGACGCCGCCCGGCGCGTCCTGACCGGCCTGCGGGCCCGCGGTCTGCGCCCCGGCGACCGGGTGGTGCTGATCCTGGAGCGCGCCGAGGACTTCCTGCCCGCGTTCTGGGGCGCCGTGCTCGGCGGCTTCGTCCCGTGCCCGCTGGCCGCGCCGGCCGCCGCCGACCCGGAGCGGTGGGCCGCCCGGCTCGGCCACGTCGACGCCCTGCTGGACGGTCCGCTGACGGTCACCACCGCCGGCCTGGCCGCCGCCCTCCCGCCCGACCGGGACCGCCCGCTCGCCGTCCTGGAGGAGTTGTCCGGCGAGCCCGCCGCGGAGCTGCACCGCGCCGCCCCCGGGGACACCGCCGTGCTGATGCTGACCTCCGGGTCCACCAGCAACTCCAAGGCCGTCATGCTCAGCCACGCCAACCTGCTGGCCTCGATGGCGGCCAAGAACGCCGCGCACCGGCTGGACGCCGCCGACGTCACGCTGAACTGGGTCTCCTTCGACCACGTCGCCGCGCTGCTGGAGTGCCACCTGCTGCCGCTGTCCGTCGGCGCCCGCCAGCTGCACGTCGCCCCCGCCGCGGTGCTCGCCGACCCGCTGGAGTTCCCGCGGCTGCTGTCCCGGCACGGCGTGACGATGACCTTCGCGCCGAACTTCCTCCTCGGCCTGGTCTCCGCCGCCGCCGACCGGCTGGACGCCGGGGACGAGCGGCTCGACCTGAGCCGGGTCCGGCAGATCATCAGCGGCGGCGAGGCCGTCCTGGTCAGCACCGGAGAAACGTTTCTGGAGAGGCTCGCGCCGTACGGCCTGGCCGGGGACGCCCTGTGGCCCGCCTTCGGCATGACCGAGACCTGTGCCGGCAGCGTCTACTCCCGCCACGGCTTCCCGGCCACCGACCGCGGCGCCGAGTTCGCCAACCTGGGCACCCCCGTCCCCGGCCTGTCCGTCCGCATCGCCGGCCCGGAGGACCGCCCGCTGCCCGAGGGCGCGGTCGGCGAGCTCCAGCTGACCGGCCCGATGATCACCGGCGGCTACTTCCGCGACCCGGTGGCCACCGCCGGGGCCTTCACCGCCGACGGCTGGTTCCGCAGCGGCGACCTCGGCCGGATCGACGGCGGCCGGCTCACCCTCGTCGGACGCAGCAAGGACAGCGTCATCGTCAACGGCGTCACGTACTTCAGCCACGACGTCGAGGCCGCCCTCGAACAGCTCGACGGCGTCGCCCGCTCCTACGTCGCCGCCTTCCCGACCCGCCCGGCGGGCAGCGACACCGAGCAGCTGGTGATCGCCTTCCACCCCGACCTGCCGGAGGGCGACGAGACCGCCCTGCACCGGGTGCTCACCGCCGTCCGCGCGACCGTCGTCACGCACTGGGGCTTCCGGCCGGCCCTGGTCCTGCCCCTGCCCGCCGAGGCGTTCCCCAAGACCAGCCTCGGCAAGATCCAGCGCGCCCTGATGCGCCGCCGCCTGGAGGAGGGGGCGTACGCCGGGCAGCAGTCCGCCGTCTTTGACCTGACGACGCGCATGCTCGGCGGGTACACCGCGCCCGAGGGCCCGGTCGAGCTCGCCCTCGCCGCGATCTACGCCGAGCTGTTCGACTGCGACCCGGCCGCGATCAGCGCCACCGCGGGCTTCTTCGACCTCGGCGGCACCTCGCTCGACATCCTGCGGCTGCGCGCCAGGGTGGCCGAGCGGCTCGGCGTCACCGGCCTGGAGGTCATCACGGTGCTCACCGCGCCGACCGTCCGCGCCCTGGCCGCCCGCCTCGCCGAGCCCGCCGCCGCCCCGGGCGCCGCCCGGCCGTACGACCCGCTGGTGCCGATGCAGACCGGCGGCGACAAGACCCCGCTGTTCTGCGTCCACCCCGGCGTCGGCGAGGTGCTGGTCTTCGTCAACCTCGCCCGGTACTTCGTCGGCGACCGCCCGTTCCACGCGCTGCGCGCCCGCGGCTTCAACGACGGCGAGAAGCCCTTCGTCTCCTTCGAGGAGATGGTCGACGCCTACGTGGACGCGATCCGCGCCGAGCAGCCCGAGGGCCCGTACGCGGTGGCCGGGTACTCCTACGGCGCCGCCGTCGCCTTCGAGATCGCCAAGGTCCTGGAGGCGCGGGGCGAGCGGGTCGACTTCGTCGGCAGCTTCAACCTGCCGCCGCACATCAAGTACCGCATGGAGGAGCTGGGGTACGCCGAGACGGCCGCCCACCTGGCGCTCTTCCTGGAACTGATCGACAAGAAGCAGTCCGTCGACCTCCCCGACGCGCTGCGGCACCTGCCGCGCGAGGAGCAGGCCGCCCGGCTGGTCGCCCTCGCCCCGCCGCACCGGCTGGCCGAACTCGACCTGGACGCCGACCGGTTCGCGGCCTGGGCGGAGATCGCCGACACCCTCACCGGCCTGGGCCGGGAGTACCGGCCGAGCGGCGCCGTCCGCTCGATGACGGTGTTCCACGCGCTCCCGCTGCGCGGTACCCGCCAGGAGTGGCTCGACAACGAGCTGCGGCGCTGGGACGAGCACGCCCGCGAGGAGAACCGGTACGTGGAGGTGCCGGGCGAGCACTACACCCTGATGGGCCCGCGCCACGTGGCCGCCTTCCAGGCGGTCCTGCGCCGCGAACTGGACCACGCGCTCGCCGGGGCCGACGAACTGGCCCGCCGGCGGGCCGCGCACCGATGACGAAGGAGCACAGCAGCACCATGCGGGGGAAGAAGATCCTGATCACCGGCGGCACCGGGCAGGTCGCCCGGCCGGTCGCCGAGGCGCTCGCCGAACACGCCGAGGTCTGGTGCATCGGCCGGTTCGGCACGCCGGGCGTCGAACGGGCACTGGCCGACCGGGGCATCCGCACCCGGCACTGGGACATGGCCGACGGCTCCGAGCGGGCGCTCGCCGGACTGCCGCGGGACTTCACCCACGTCCTGCACTCCGCCGTCCACCGCGGCGAGGACGGCGACTTCAACGCCACCGCCGAGATCAACGCCGTCGCCACCGGCCGCCTGATGGAGCACTGCCGCACCGCCGAGGCGTTCCTGTTCGTCTCCACCGGCGCGCTCTACAAGCGCCGGACCCTCGACCACGCCTACACCGAGGACGACCCGGTGGACGGCTCCGCCGACTGGCTGCCCGCCTACCCGATGGGCAAGCTCGCCACCGAGGGCGCGGTGCGCGCCTTCGCCCGGGTGCTCGACCTGCCCACCACCATCGCCCGGCTCAACATCGCCTACGGGCCCGGCAGTTACGGCGGCGTGCCGATGCTGTACTTCAAGGCGATGCTGGCCGGACAGCCGATCCAGGTGCCGCTGGAGGGCCAGAACTGGTGCTCCCTCCTGCACACCGACGACCTGGTGGCGCAGGTGCCCCGCCTCTGGGCGGCCGCCGCCACCCCGGCCACCGTCGTCAACTGGGGCGGCGACCAGTCCGTCGGCGTCACCGACTGCATCCGCCACATCGAGCGGCTCACCGGTGTGACGGCGGACCTCGTCCCGAGCGAGGTGACCCGCGAGACGTACCGGTTCGATCCCACGCTGCGCCGGAAGCTGACCGGCCCGTGCACCGTCGACTGGCGCGACGGCATCGAACGCACCCTGCGCGTGATGTACCCGCAGTACCTGGACGGCCGCCGCGTGGGCGGCGAGAGCATGACGAAGGGACGCTGACCGACATGACCGACACCGTTCTCACCGACACCGTTCTCACCGACACCGTTCCGACCGACATTGCTCTGACCGACATCGCTCTGACCGACACCGCTCTCACCGCCGATGCCGCCGCCACCGGCAGCCGCGCCCTGATCGAGCGCGCCTACCGGGCCTTCCACGACCGCGACGTCGCCGCGCTGCTGGACACCCTCGACCCGCGCGTCGAGTGGGTGCACCCCGACGGCATGGCCGAGTACGGCCTCGGCGGCACCAAGCACGGCCACGCGGGCGTGCGCGAGTTCCTCGCGAAGGTGCCCTCCGTGCTCGGCGGAATGCGCCTGCGACCACAGGAGTTCGTGGCCGCCGGGGACCGCGTCGTGGTCTTCGGTGTGCGCGAGGTCACGTCGAAGCGCGGCACGACCGTGACGCTGCCGTTCATCCACTCCTGGACCCTGCGCGGGGGCCGCGCGGTGCGCATGGAGGACGTCTTCGACACCGTGCTGTTCCGCCGCGTGATCGAGAGCTGAGACACCGCCCCACCTCCCGGGATCCCGGTTCGCGCACGGCGGGCCGGGCTCCCGCCCGCGCTGCGCCGCCTGTGCCGGAGACCTTGGTCACACGGTGCGCGATCGACCGGCTTGTATTCTCCGGTGATGGCCGTAGTTCTTATATGGCCTTCGTATTGTGCAACCCGGGTGCGGTCCCGACCGTCTCCCAGAGTACGGTGTGCCCGATCATCACGGGCAGCGCTTCCGGCGGTGAAAGGTACGCGGATGGCAGGCAAACGGGGCGAGAGCCCGGCTCGTGGCGAGGACGCGCCCGACGCGGCCACCACGGACGGCGACAGCGCCGTCCCGCAGCCGCGCGCCGGCGGACGGGCCGAGGCCCGCCGGGCCGCACAGGGCAAGGGCGGCAAGGGCGCCCCGTCCGCAGGCGGCGGCGGCCGCGCGGCGGCCCGCAACAGCCGGAAGCCGAAGAAGAACGTGAAGAAGATCGTCGCCTGGTCGGCGGCGGGCGTCCTGGTGCTGCTCGCCGGCACCGGCGGCGCGATCTACTTCAAGCTGAACGCCAACATCAAGTCCTTCGACGCGGACGCGATAGCCACCGACCGCCCGCCGGAGGCCCAGGCCGACGCGGACGGCAACAAGCCGGTCAACGTGCTGCTCATCGGCTCCGACAGCCGCGGCGGCTCCAACTCCGACCTCGGCGGCGGCGAGGACGGCGGCGCCCGCTCGGACACGACGATCCTGCTGCACGTCTACGCCGACCACAAGCACGCCGTCGGCATCTCGATCCCGCGCAACGCGATCGTCCAGATCCCGTCCTGCAAGCTGCCCAACGGCAAGTGGACCAAGGCCGGGAACGACCTGTTCAACGCGGCGTTCTCGGTCGGCGGCAGCGACGCCGGCAACCCCGCCTGCACCCAGAACACGATCGAGAAGCTCACCGGCATCCGGGTCGACCACACCATGGTCGTCGACTTCAACGGCTTCTCCTCGATGACCAAGGCCGTCGGCGGCGTCGACGTGTGCCTGCCCAAGGCCATCTACGAGGGCGACATCAACCCCAACCTGCACAAGAAGGGCGAGCTCGTCCTCCCGCAGGGCAAGCAGACCGTCGACGGGCAGAAGGCGCTCGACTACGTCCGGCTGCGGCACGGCATCGGCGACGGCTCCGACATCGGCCGGATGAAGCGCCAGCAGGCCTTCATGAGCTCGCTCGCCAACAAGATCAAGTCGGAGGGGCTGAGCCCCACCAACCTGCTGCCGCTGGCCGACGCCGCCACCAAGTCGCTGACCGTCGACCCCGGGCTGAGCTCCGCCGACAAGCTGCTGTCCTTCGGCCTGTCGCTGAAGAACATCGACATGCACAACCTCAAGTTCGTGACGGCCCCCTGGCGCTACCGCACCCAGGACGCCAACATCGACCTGGTCCAGCCGGACGTCCAGAAGCTCTGGGACACCCTCAAGGCCGACCACACCATCGACGGCCAGAACGCCACCGGCCAGCAGGACGGCGCCCCCGCCGCCCCGAGCTCGCCGCAGCCCGCCGCACCGACCTCGACCGCCCCGGCCGGCGACGCCTCCAACGAGTCCGTGAAGGTGGCCGTCTACAACGGCACGATCGCCAACGGCCTGGCCGGCAAGGCGACCGAGCAGCTCAAGGCCGCCAAGTTCTCCGCCACCACGGCGGGCCAGGCGGCCAGCACGAAGTACAAGACCACCACGATCGAGTACAGCGCCAGCCAGAAGGCGAACGCCGAGAAGGTCGCCGCGCTGTTCCCCGGCGCCAGCCTGGAGCCCAGCAGCTCGCGGGGCATCTCGGTGATCGTCGGCCAGGACTTCGCCGCCGCCAACGGCGCCGCCGCCCCCGGCGGCACGCCCGCGGCCGGCACCCCCGGCACCCCGGCCCCGCTGCCCACCACCGTCACCAACGACGCCCGCTCCGCGGACGACGACATCTGCGCGAACACCACCTACGGCAGCGGCGGCTGACCGCACCCGTACACCGCATCGCACGACTCCGGGGCGCGTCCGTCCCGGGGTCGTGCCATGGTGGCTGAGGGGGACCGCGGGCCACGAAAGGCGGATCCCATGCCCGAGATCGCCCTGCAGATCGACATCGCCGCCCCCCGGGACGTCGTCCTCGCCGCCCTCAACACCCACGACGGCCTCACCAGCTGGTGGACCACCGCCGTCGACCGCGACGACGACATCCTTCTCTTCGACTTCCCCGACGTCCCCGAGCCCTTCCGGCTGCGCCGCGAGCGCGCCGACCTCGACCGCGTCGTGTGGGCGAACACCGGCGCCTTCCCGCCGCACTGGGCCGGCACCTGGATCACCTGGGACCTCGCCGAACAGCCCGACGCCCCCGACCGCACCCGGCTGCTGTTCCGCCACGGCGGCTGGCAGCCCGGCAGCGAGGACGGCGTCCCGATGGTGGCCGGCACCTGGGCGGAACTGGTCGTCCGGCTCAAGGACTATGCGCAGAGCGGCAAGGTCCAGCCCTACTTCGTCACCGCCCGGCGCCACGACCCCGCCTGAGCCCCGCCCGAGCCCGCCGAGCCCCGCCCGAGCCCGCCGAGCCCCCGCCCGGTGGCGGGATCGCCGCCGCGGGCCGATCGTTGTCCTGTACCCCGAACCCGCCCCCGCCCCGCCCCCCGAGCCCACGGGAGGCCCCCGATGCCGCCACCCGTCCCGCGACGCGCCGCCGGGAAATCGGCGGCTTCCCCGGCATCACGGGCCATCCCGGGTAAGACTGCACCCATGCTGGGCCTACCGGACGACATCCGCGCCTTCCTCTTCGACCTCGACGGGGTGCTCACCCAGACCGCCGTGGTGCACGCCGCGGCCTGGAAGGACACCTTCGACACCTTCCTGCGCGCCGAAGCGGCCCGCACCGGCGGGCAGTTCGTCCCCTTCGACGCCGTCACCGACTACGACACCTACGTCGACGGCCGCCCGCGCCTCGACGGCACCCGCGCCTTCCTGCGGAGCCGGGGCTTCGACCTGCCCGAGGGCACCGACGACGACCCGCCGAACGCCCCCACCGTGCACGGGATCAGCCTCGCCAAGAACGACACCGTCCTGCGCATGATCCGCGAGCAGGGCGTCCAGCCGTACGACGGCTCGGTGGCCTACGTGCGACGGCTGCGCGCGCTCGGGCTGCCCAGCGCCGTGGTCTCCTCCAGCGCGAACTGCCGGGACGTGCTCCGGGCCGCGGGCATCGAGGACCTCTTCGACGTGGTCGTGGACGGGATCGTCGCCAAGCGCGAGGGCCTGCCCGGAAAGCCGGCCCCCGACACCTACCTGCACGCGGCCAAGGTCCTCGGCGTCGAACCCGCGCACGCCGCCGTCTTCGAGGACGCCCTCGCCGGCGTCGCCTCCGGCCGGGCCGGCGGCTTCGGCGCGGTGGTCGGCGTCAACCGCACCGGCCAGGCCGCCGAACTGCGCCGGGACGGCGCCACCGTGGTCGTCGACGACCTCTCGGAACTGCTGGGGGAGCGGGCATGACCGCGTCCGACACCTTCGTCGTCGACCCGTGGCAGGTTTCCGAACACGGCCTCGACCCGGCCGCGCTGGCCCGTGCCGAGTCCGTGTTCGCGCTCTCCAACGGCCACATCGGCCTGCGCGCCAACCTCGACGAGGGCGAGCCGCACGGCCTGCCCGGCACCTACCTCAACGGCGTCTTCGAACTCCGCCCGCTGCCCTACGGCGAGGGCGGCTACGGCTACCCGGAGTCCAGCCAGAGCGTCATCAACGTGACCAACGGCAAGATCATCCGGCTGCTCGTCGACGACGAGCCCTTCGACCTGCGCTACGGCGAACTCCTCGGCCACCGGCGCTGGCTGGACTTCCGCGACGGCCTGCTGCACCGCGAGGCCGAGTGGACCTCCCCGGCCGGCCGCACGATCCGGGTCCGCTCGACCAGGCTCGTCTCGCTCACCCAGCGCGCCATCGCCGCCGTCGAGTACTCCGTCGAGGCGGTCGACGGCCCGGTGCGGATCGTGCTCCAGTCCGAGCTCGTCGCCAACGAGCAGCTCCCCGGCGGCCCCGAGGGCGACCCGCGCGCCGCCGCCGTCCTGGAGGCGCCCCTCCAGCCCGAGGCCCACCACGCCGACGGGACGAAGGCCGTCCTGGTGCACCGCACCCGCTACAGCGGCATCCGGGTCGCGGCCGGCATGGACCACGTCATCGAGGGCCCGGAGCGGCTCGACACCGTGGCCGAGGCCGGCGCCGACCAGTGCCGGATCAGCGTCACCACCGTCCTCGCCCCCGGACAGCGCCTGCGGCTGGTCAAGTTCATGTCCTACGGCTGGTCCGCGACCCGCTCGCTGCCCGCCGTCCGCGACCAGGTCGAGGCCGCGCTGACCGCCGCCCGGTACACCGGCTGGGACGGCCTCGTCGCCGAACAGGCGGACTACCTGCGGGAGTTCTGGAAGACCAGCGACATCGAGATCGAGGGCGACGTCGAACTCCAGCAGGCCGTCCGGTTCGCCGTCTTCCACGTCCTCCAGGCCGGCGCCCGCAGCGAGGAGCGCGCCATCCCCGCCAAGGGGCTGACCGGCCCCGGCTACGACGGCCACAGCTTCTGGGACACCGAGACCTTCGTCCTGCCGGTCCTCACCTACTGCCTGCCCGCCGCCGTCAACCAGGCCCTGCGCTGGCGGCACACCACCCTCCCGCTCGCCCGCGAGCGAGCGGCCCAACTCGGCCTGGCCGGAGCGGTGTTCCCCTGGCGGACGATCCGCGGCGAGGAGTGCTCCGGCTACTGGCCGGCCGGCACCGCCGCCTTCCACATCGGCGCCGACATCGCCGCCGCCGTCGCCCGCTACGTCCGGGCCACCGCCGACGTCGAGTTCGAGCGCGAGTACGGGCTCGCACTCCTCGTCGAGACCGCCCGGATGTGGCGCTCGCTCGGCCACCACGACGCCGCCGGCAAGTTCCGCATCGAGGGCGTCACCGGCCCCGACGAGTACAGCGCCGTCGCCGACAACAACGTCTACACCAACCTCATGGCGCAGACGAACCTGCGCGCCGCCGCCGAGGCCGCCGGCCGCCACCCCCGCGAGGCCGCCGACCTCGGCGTCGACACCGAGGAGACCGCCGCCTGGCGCGACGCCGCCGCCGCGATGTACGTCCCCTACGACGAGAGCCTCGGCGTCCACCCCCAGGCCGACGGCTTCACCCACCACCAGGTCTGGGACTTCGAGCGCACCCCGCCCGAGAAGTACCCGCTGCTGCTGCACTACCCGTACTTCGACCTCTACCGGAAGCAGGTCGTCAAACAGGCCGACCTCGTGCTCGCCATGCAGGTCCGCGGCGACGCCTTCACCGACGAGCAGAAGGCCCGCAACTTCGCCTACTACGAGCGCCTCACCGTCCGCGACTCCTCCCTCTCCGCCTGCACCCAGGCGGTCATCGCCGCCGAGGTCGGCCAGCTCGACCTCGCGTACGACTACACCGCCGAAGCCGCCCTCATGGACCTCCACGACCTCGGCGGCAACACCCGCGACGGCCTCCACATGGCCTCCCTCGCCGGGGCCTGCATCGCCCTCGTGGCCGGCCTCGGCGGCCTGCGCGACCACGGCGAGACGCTCTCCTTCCGGCCCCGGCTGCCCGCCGGGCTCACCAAGCTCGGCTTCTCGCTGATGGTCCGCGGCATGCTGCTCGGCGTCGAGATCACCCACGACGGGACGACCTACACGCTGCGCCGGGGCGAGGTGATCCACCTGCGGCACGACGGCGACACGGTCCAGCTGAAGGCCGGGGAGCCGGTCACCCTCCCGACCACCGCCCCGCCCGCCCAGGAGCGCTGCGCCCAGCCCCCCGGCCGCGAACCCGCCCGCCGCCAGCCCCAGGCCGGTCTCGCGGCGGGCAAGGTCGGCGGCCAGAACCCCGACCACCTGGCGGCGGAGTAGCGGCGGCCCGACTTCCGGGCCTCCGCCCGTTCACCCGTTCGGCCTCCCCGCCGTGCACGTGCACCCCCCTCCCCGGAGGGTGCAGGTGTCCCGCGTCATCCGGCAGCCGATCGAGGAGACCCCGTGGCGAGCGTGGCCGAACAGATGGTGGAAGTGCTCCGGCAGGCCGGCGTGGAGCGGGTCTACGGCGTCGTCGGCGACAGCCTCAACCCGGTCGTCGACGCCATCCGCCGCGCGGAGGGCATCGGCTGGGTGCACGTCCGCAACGAGGAGGCCGGTGCGTTCGCCGCGGCCGCCGAGGCCGAGCTCAGCGGCCGGCTCGCGGTCTGCGCCGGCTCCTGCGGCCCCGGCAACACCCACCTCGTGCAGGGCCTGTACGACGCCCAGCGCAGCGGCCTGCCCGTCCTCGCGCTGGCCTCCCACATCCCGTCCGGGCAGATCGGCACCGGGTTCTTCCAGGAGACCCACCCCGAGCGGGTGTTCACCGACTGCAGCAGCTGGTGCGAGATGCTCTCGACCCCCGTCCAGCTGCCCCGCCTGCTGCGGATCGCGATCCAGCACGCGCTCGGCGCCCGCGGCGTCTCCGTCCTCGCCTTCCCCGGGGACGTCGCCGCGCTGCCCGCCGCCGGCCCGACCGGCAGCGGCCACTTCCTGACCGAGCAGGCCGTCGCCGCCCCGCCCTGGGCGCAGGTGCGGGCGCTCGCCGAACTGCTCAACCCGGCCCGCCGGGTGACCCTGTTCTGCGGCGCCGGCGTCCGGGACGCGCACGCCGAGGTGCTGGCCGTGGCGGAGGCCCTGAACGCGCCGGTGGGCCACTCGCTGCGCGGCAAGGAGTGGATCCAGCACGACAACCCGTACGACGTCGGGATGAGCGGCCTGCTCGGCTACGGCGCCTGCCACGAGGCCCTGCACGGCGCGGACCTGGTGATGCTGCTCGGCACCGACTTCCCGTACGACTCGTTCCTCCCGCAGGCCCGCACCGTCCAGGTCGACCACGACGCCACCCGGCTGGGCCGCCGGACGGTCCTGGAGCTGGCCGTCCACGGGGACGTCGCCGCGACCCTGCGGGCCGTCCTGCCGCTGCTGGAGCCGAAGCCGGACCGGTCGTTCCTGGACGAGATGCTGCGCAAGCACTGCAAGGCGCTGGAGGACGTCGTCGGCGCCTACACCCGGGACATCGAGGCGCACCTGCCGATCCACCCCGAGTACGTCGCCTCGGTGCTCGACGACGTGGCCGCCCACGACGCGGTGTTCACCGTGGACACCGGCATGAACAACGTCTGGGCCGCCCGCTACCTCCAGCCGAACGGCCGCCGCCGGGTGATCGGCTCCTTCCTGCACGGCTCGATGGCCAACGCCCTGCCGCACGCGATCGGCGCCCAACTCGCCTGCCCCGGGCGGCAGGTGATCGCGATGGCGGGCGACGGCGGGCTCGGCATGCTGCTCGGCGAACTGCTCACGGTGGCCAAGCACCGGCTGCCGGTGAAGACCGTGGTCTTCAACAACGGCGCGCTCGGCATGATCAAGCTGGAGATGCTGGTCTCCGGCTACCCCGAGTGGCAGATCGACAACGGCGACGTGGACTACGCCGGGATCGCGCGGGCGATGGGCATCCCGGCCAAACGGGTGACCGAGCCGGCCCGGGTGCGGGAGGTGCTGGCCGAGGCACTGGAGCGGCCCGGGCCCGCGCTGGTCGACGTGGTCACCGACCCGAACGCGCTGTCCATCCCGCCGCACATCACGGCCGCCCAGCTGAAGGGCTTCGCCCTGGCGGCGGGCCGCACGGTGCTCTCCGGCGGGGTGGGACGCATGATCGACCTGGCCCGGAGCAACCTGCGCAACATCCCGCGGCCCTGAGCCCTCCGGCGGATTTGCCTGAGGGGCAAATTTCTTGCCCGTGCGGCACGCGAGGTGTCCACTGGTCACATGACCACCAGCCCCACCGGCGCCCCCGCCGCAGGCGAGCAGCTCGACGACCAGGAGGTCGCCGGCCTCGCCGCCAGGCTCCGCGAGCACCGGCACAGCAGCCGCCTCACGCTGGAGGTGGCGGCCGCCCGGGTCGGACTGTCCCCAGCCTATCTGTCCCGGCTGGAGACCGGCCGGCGCCAGCCGTCGCTGCCCGTCCTGCTCGGCCTCGCCCGCGCCTACGGCACGTCCGTCTCCGGGCTGCTGGGCGAGGCGATGACCGAACCCGACCCGGTGGTCCGCGGCGGCGTCATCGAGCCCGGCCGGGCCGGCGGCTGGGGCTACCGGCGGGCCGGCGCCCCCGGCCGGGCCATGCAGGCCCTGCGGGTCCACGTGCCGCCGGGCGTGCAGGACGCCGTCGTCCGGGTCCACCCGGGCGAGGAGTGGCTGTACGTCCTCCAGGGCGCCCTGCGGCTGACGCTCGGCGACCGCGTCCACCACCTGGCCGTCGGCGACTCCGCCCACTTCGACTCGCTCACCCCGCACTGCATCGCCGCCGAGTCGGCGCACGGGGTCGAGCTGCTCTTCGTCCACACCCTGCTGCAGAGCCCCGGTGGCGAACTCTGCCTCGGCGGCGGCCCTGCCGCACCGCACTGAGGAGGCAACCATGGCCACTGACCCGACCACCCACACCTCGACGCCCGAGGCCCCCAAGACCATCGACGCCGGCAAGTGGGCCAACCGCCGCGTCGCCGTCCGCCTGGTCATCTACACCGCGGGCATCCACGCCTTCGCCGGCTTCATCATGCTGCTGTTCGAACTCGGCGGCCGCAACAAGTAGTTGAGACATGGGACAGCCGCTCCGATCCCCGCGTCCCTGTCCCCTAGCCATCCTCCTCAATCCCCTCTCTCTCGTTCCCTGGGCCCCGAAAGGGGCGCGGGGAACTGCGCGAAACGGAAGGCACGGAGCCGCACCCAGCCGCCGCGCAGCACCCTGCACTCACCTGCCGCGCAGCAACGTGCACAGCGCCGACAGCGCAGCCGGAAACGCGTGCTCCGCAGGAGTCCCGTACCCGATCACCAGCGACGGCGGCCCGCCCGCGACGCCCCCGTCCGCCCGGTGCCACGAGAGCCCGTTGAGCGACACCCCGGCGGCCGCCGCCCGCGCCAGGAGCTCGGCCTCCGACGGTCCGTCCGCCGGCAGTCGCAGCACCGCGTGCAGTCCCGCCGCGATGCCGGTGACGCGGACGTGCGGGGCGTGTTCGGCGAGGGCGGCCACGAGCCGGTCGCGGCGCCGCCGGTAGTGCAGCCGGCAGCGCCGCACGTGCCGGTCGTACGTCCCGGAGGCGATCAGTTCGGCGAGCGTCAGCTGGTCGAGCACCGGCGACATGATGTCGGCGAGCTGCTTCAGCCGGGCCACCGGTTCGACG
Source organism: Kitasatospora sp. NPDC059747 (assembly GCF_042732955.1). NCBI lineage: Bacteria > Bacillati > Actinomycetota > Actinomycetes > Kitasatosporales > Streptomycetaceae > Kitasatospora > Kitasatospora sp. NPDC059747. The sequence goes on from NZ_JBHWGV010000008.1 coordinate 103,548, forward strand.
AGCGCGTCCGGCAGGGCGAGCCACGCGAGCCGCAGGCCCGGGGCGAGGCTCTTGGCGGCCGTCCCGGCGTACACCACGCGCTCGGGGTCGAGCGCCTGCATCGCGCCGAGCGGCTGCCGGTCGTAGCGGAACTCGCCGTCGTAGTCGTCCTCGACGACGTACCCGTCGTGCTCGCGCGCCCACCGCACCGCCGCCGCCCGCCGGTCGGCGGCCAGCGGCGCGCCGGTGGGGAACTGGTGGGCGGGGGTGAGCAGGACGCCCCCGACCCGGTCGTCGAGCAGCTCCACCCGGGCGCCCGCGTCGTCCAGCGGGAGCGGTACGGTCGCGAGCCCGGCCGCCCGGGCGACGGCGAGCTGCGGCGGCAGGCCGTACTCCTCGACGGCGAGGGCGCCGGCCCCGCGGTCCCGCAGGGCCGCGCAGAGCAGCCCCAGGCCCTGCGTCACGCCGCTGCACACCAGCAGGCGGTCCGGGTCGGTGCGGACCCCGCGCACGCGCGCCAGGTAGTGGGTCAGCGCCTCCCGCAGCTCGGGGCGCCCGAGCGGCGAGCCGTACCCGAGGACCTCGTGCGGGGCGGTGGCCAGCGCCCGGCGGGCGGCGGCGAGCCAGGCGGTGCGCGGGAAGAGCGACAGGTCGGGCCGGCCGGACATCAGGTCGTGGCGCGCGGCCGGGCGTTCCCGCACCGGCGGGGTGGCCCTGGGCGCCGGCGGCCGGGGTGCCGCGCGCTCCGCGACGGTGGTGCCGGAGCCCTGCCGGGAGGTGAGCCAGCCCTCGCCGGTGAGCTGCCCGTACGCCTCCACGACGGTGTTGCGGGCGATCCCGAGGTCCTCCCCGAGCGCGCGTGAGGACGGCAGCCGGGTGCCGGGGGCGAGCCGCCCGTCCTGGACGGCCTCGCGCAGCGCGTCCTCCAGGGCGGCCCGCAGCCCGGTCCCGGCGGCGCGCCGCCCGGTGAGGTCGAGATGCAGGTCGCCGCCGAACGCGCTCCACGAAGTGCTCATCGACGGGATTATCCCGCGTCGGCGCCGAGCCGCGGGTGGTGGCGGTGCATCGCCGCGAGGACCTCTTCGAGCGGGACGGGGATGGTGTTGGCGGCGATGTTCGCGGGTCCGTACCCGAGGGAGCGGTTGAGGCCGGCGCTCGCCCGGACGAGCCGGGGCGCGCGGGACAGGTAGGCCGCCGGGTCGTGCAGCACGACCGCGATCATCCGCTGGGTGCTGCCGCGGACGGTCATGCTGCGGATCCCCACGGCGGCGATCTCGCTCCAGGCGATGCGGCCGAGCTGGACGTGCTCCAGGCCGTCGGCGTCCAGCACCAGTTCGGGCCGGTTGCGGACGAGCCGGCGGGCGAGCGCGAAGGAGCAGAACCCGAAGAACGGCACGGCCAGGGCACCGCCGACGAGCCCCTTGACGGTGGCGTGGTGCCAGAGCAGCAGCGCGCCGCCGACGGTGAAGCCGAGCGAGGCGAGCAGGAGGAGGAGCGCGTTGCGTCTCGACAGCGCGTAGACGGTCGGAGGCGGGTTTTCGTTGATCACGGCCGGTCACGGTAGCGCCCGGCCGGAGACCGGTCGGACCCGGGTGGGCCTGTCGTCCGTCGGCGGGCTCCGCCTGGGTGGTGTCACATCCTCGCGCTACCGTGCCGCCCATGGCGAACTATGTACTCGTGGCAGGCGCGTGGCTCGGCGCGTGGGCGTGGGACGAGGTGGCGGAGGAGCTGCGCGCGGCGGGGCACAGGGCGTACCCGCTGACGCTGTCCGGGCTCGCGGAGAGGCGCGGGGTGGCTCCGGCGGGGCAGGAGGTCCACGTGCGGGACATCGTGGCCGAGGTGGAGCGGCTCGACCTGCGCGACGTCGTCCTGGTCGGGCACAGCTACTCGGGCATCCCGGTGGGCCAGGCCGCCGAGCGGATCGGCGAGCGGCTGGCCCGGGTGGTGTTCGTGGACGCCGACGTGCCGCGGGACGGCGAGTCGTTCGTCTCGGTGGCCGGGAACGGCCAGGAGGTGGCGGTGGCGATCGCGCGGAACGGCGGCTGGTGGCCGCCGCTCGCGGCCGGGGACTTCGCCGGCCAGGGCCTCACCGACGAGCAGGTCGCCCGGATCGTCGCCGGTTCGACGCCGCACCCGGGCGCCTCGCTGACCGAACCGGCCGTGCTGGGCGACGCGTTGCCCGAGCTGCCGGTGACGTACGTCAAGTGCCTGCTGGACTGGCCCGAGCCGTTCGGCCGGGCCGCCGAGCTGCTGGCGGGCGAGCGGTGGCGGCTGGTCGAACTGGACACCGGCCACTGGCCGATGTTCTCCCAGCCGCACGAACTCGCCGCCGTCCTCCAGGAGTTGTGAGGAACTAGAGCGAGAGGTAGACCGCGCTGCCGACGCCGGCCACGAAGCAGTAGATCGCGAACGGCGTCAGGCTGCGGGTCTCGAAGTACTTGGTGAGGAAGCGCACCGACACGTACCCGGCGACGAAGGCGGCGATGCTGCCCGCCACGACCGGGCCGAGGACGGCGGAGTTCTCCGGCTTGAACAGCTCGGGCACCTTGAGCGCCGAGGCGGCGATGATCACCGGCGTGGCGAGCAGGAAGGAGAACCGGGCGGCGTCCTCGTGGTGCAGCCCGCGCAGGATGCCGGCGCTCATGGTGACGCCGGAGCGGCTGATGCCGGGGAAGAGCGCGAGGATCTGGGCGGCGCCGATCCAGACGCCCTGCTTGTAGCCGAGCCGGGCGAGCCGGTGGTCGGAGGCGATCGCCGGGTCCAGTCCGGGTTCGTCGGCCACCGGGGCGGCGTGGCCGGCCCGCCGGCGGCCGGTGCCGCCGCGCTTGAGGCGTTCGGCGCCGAGCAGCACGAGCCCGTTGAGGGCGAGGAAGACGGCGGCCGGGATCGGCTTGCCGAGGGCGTTGCGCAGGGCCTTCTCGAAGGCGAGGCCGGCGATGCCGACCGGGATGGTGGAGACGATGAGCAGCCAGGCCAGCTTCTCGTTGCGGGTCTCCACGCGGCGGTGACGGATCGAGCTGATCAGGCCGCTGATGATCCGGAGCCAGTCCTTGTAGAAGAAGACCACCAGCGCGAGCGCGGTGGCCAGGTGGAGGCCGACCAGCACGGAGAGGTACGGGGAGCCCTCGGCGGTCATGTCCAGGTCGTGCTGGATCTTCCCGCCGATGATCGCCGGCAGCAGGATGCTGTGGCCCAGGCTGGAGACCGGGAAGAGTTCCGTCACACCCTGCAGCAGGCCGACGCCTATCGCTTCCGGGTAGGTCAGGGTGGACATCGCGCACCTTCGCTCGGAGGTCTGATCAGGGGGAGCCCCGGCGAAGCTACTACGGGGATGTAGACGCCCGGCAGGTCTGAGGCCGGAAATTCACCGAGTGGACGTCTCGCCGAAACCCGGGCCGGGCGACCGGCGTTCGGGCACCCGGCGTTCGGGCGCCGCTCAGGCGGCGGCCGGGTGCGCGGCCGGCGCGTGGGTGAGCAGCACGTGCACCCACACGGCGAGCAGCACCCCGGACGACACGGCGCGCTCGGCCGCGTGGCTGAGCGCCAGCGCGGCGCCCGCGGCGACGAGCGCGGTGCCGGCCACCAGCAGGGCGGCGGGCAGCACGTCCGCGGGGCGGGGGCGGTTCATCGTGGTCCTCCCTCGTGGTCGACGAGGCACCACGATGCAACCTCCCGCTGCGGCAGGTTCAAGCGTTCGTTCGTCGACGGGCCCCGAATCCGCCGACGGCCCCCGAACCGGCCCGGGTCAGCCGAGCGCCACCCGCCGCCACGCCGCCTCCCCGGCGGCCACCGGCGCCGGCCCGAAGTCGTAGCGCAGCCGGTCCGGTCCGAGGGCGAGCAGCGAGATCGAGGACGAGCCCCAGATCCGCCCGTCGCCGAAGTCGCGCCGCTGGACGAGCGCCGCGTCGCCGTCCGGCGCGAGCCCGTCCCCGGAGACGACCGGCAGCCAGGCGCCCCACGCGTCCTCGACGCTCCCGGCGCCGCCCGGGTCGGGCCGGGGCTCGGCCTCGAAGCGGGCCCGGAAGTGCGCGGCGCGGGCGGCCATCACGGCGCGGATCCGCTCGGAGGTGGTCCGGCTGTGGGCGCGGCCCTCCAGGCCGTCGTTGAGCACGACGCTCAGGCCGGTGGGCAGGTGGTGCTCGACCAGCCGCCCGTCGCCCCAACTGGCCACCCGGGCGCCGTCGGGACCGGCCAGCACGAGGTGGAACGGGTCGTACGGGGTGAGGTCGAGGTGGCCGACGCCGCCCTCGCGCACGGCGGTGAGCGGCAGCCGGCCGCGGGAGAGCCGCGTCTCGGCGGGGGCGAGCGGCCCGAAGCCGTTGAGCAGGCAGGCGGCAGTGCGCCGCCCGGGGTCGGCGGCGAGCCAGGTGCCGCCGGCGGCGAGGTCGAGCCCGCCGACCAGCTCCGGGTGCTCCGGCCAGTGGTGGGCCGGCGGGAGCCAGCGGCGCCCGAGGTACTCGTCCCGGACGGAGAGGAGCAGGACGGGCACCGCCGACCCCGGCTCGATGCTGACGAACGCCGTACACACGATCCTGTCCCCCGGTTTCGCTCTGTTCAGCGATCCTCGCACGCCAGTTCGCCTATCGGAACAGTGGTGGGGGCCCGGAAAGTGGCCCAGGAACGCCGCACGTGAATGCACCAGGCGGTAGGGCCACTCCGTCCCTAGGCTGGTGATCATGACGACGACGAACGAGACCGCGGCGCACGGGACCGCAGAGGGCGCGGACGCGCCGGTCCCCGCGCCCGCTCAGCGCCTCGCGATGCACCGGCTCGCCCCTGAGTACTACTCCGCGATGATCGCCGTGGACCGCGCCTCCCGGACCGGCCTCGACCCCCGGCTCGCCGAGCTGGTCAAGGTCCACGCCTCGATGATCAACGGCTGCGCCTTCTGCATCGACATGCACGCCACCGACGCCGTGCAGGGCGGCGAGCAGGACCACCGCCTGATCTCGCTCCCGGCCTGGCGCGAGACCCCGTGGTTCACCGCGAAGGAGCGCGCCGCCCTGGCGCTCACCGAGTCCGTCACCCTGCTGACCCGGGGGCACGTGCCGGACGCCGTCTACGACGAGGCCGCCGCCCACTTCGAGGAGGCCGAACTCGCCCAGCTGATCGCCCTGATCGCGACCATCAACGCCTGGAACCGGATCGGCGTGACCTCGCGCCTCAGCCCGGCCGCGAAGTGAGGGGAACCGCCGTGACGAGCCAGCAGGACAAGGCCCGGCTCCTGCACGAGTTGCACCGCGCCGGCGAGCCGCTGGTGCTCGCCAACGCCTGGGACGCGGTGAGCGCCCGCCTGGTCGCCGACGCCGGCGCCCGGGCCGTCGCGACGGCCAGCGCGAGCGTCTCCTGGACGCTCGGCAGCCCGGACGGCGGCGGCGCCGACCGCGACCTGGTGCTGGCGCAGACCGCGCTGGTCGTCCGCGCGGTGGAGCAGCCGGTCACCGCCGACCTGGAGAGCGGCTACGCGCGGACCGCCGCCGGGGTCGGCGAGACGGTGACCGCGCTGCTCGGCACCGGCGCCGTCGGCGTGAACCTGGAGGACGAGGGCCGTCCGCTCGACGAGGCGGCCGAGCGGATCGCGGCGGCCCGGGCGGCGGCGGACGCGGCCGGCGTGCCGCTCTTCGTGAACGCGCGGACCGACGTCTTCCTGCACCAGCTCGGTGAGCCGGAGGGCCGGCTGGACGAGGCGGTGCGCCGGTTGCGGGCCTACGTCGAGGCAGGTGCGGACGGCGTCTTCGCCCCCGGCGTGGCGGACCCGCAGACGATCGCCGCGCTGGTCCGGGCGGTCCCCGCCCCCCTCAACGTCCTGGCCGCGCCCGGCTCGCCGTCCGTCCCGGAGCTGGCGAAGCTCGGCGTCGCGCGGGTGAGCCTCGGTCCCGGCCTCGCCAAGGTGGCGTTCGCGGCGGTCCGCCGGGCCGCCGAGGAGGTGTACGCGAGCGGCACGTACACCGCCCTCGACGGCGGGCTGACCTACCCGGAGCTCAACGGGCTCTTCCAGGGCTGAACGCCGTTGCCGGCGACGGCGGACGGGCTGACCGCACGGGGGTCGGTCAGCCGATCTGCCCGCTGAGCCCGGGGTGGGTCATCTGGTTGGTCCCGATCTTCTCCACCTCCTGGGCGGTGTGCCCGACCACCGGCAGCTGGCCGGCGGTGTGGATGGCGAGGTCGGCGGGGGAGACGGTGAGGCCGTCGGTGAGACCGCCGGTGGCGTCCGGGGAGGCGGCGGTCTGGCTGGTGGCGGAGGCGGCGGGCGCGGCGAGCGCGAGGCCCGCCATGGTGAGGGCGGCCAGGGTGGCGAGTTTCTTCATGCCCTGCCGAACGACCCGGGCCGCCCTCGGGTAACCGGACGGCTCAGACCGTCACCCTCAGGGTCCGCACGCTGTTGCTGACGAACGAGGCGATCGGCTCCGGCTCCGCGCCCTCCGCGTCCTCCGCGAGGGCGAGGCCGGGGAAGCGCTCGAACAGGTGGCGCAGCGCCGTCTCCGCCTCCAGCCGGGCCAGCCCGGAGCCGAGGCAGAAGTGCGGCCCGTGCCCGAGCGACAGGTGCCGGTTGGGCCGGCGGGTGAGGTCGAAGGCGTCGGCGTCCTCGTGGTGCCCGGAGTCGCGCCCGGCCGCCGCGTACGAGGCGAGCATCGCCTCCCCGCGCCGGATCACCACGTCCCCGACCTCGATGTCCTCGATCGCGTACCGCAGCGGGAACTGCCCGACCGGGGAGTCGTACCGCAGCGTCTCCTCGACCACCGCCGACCACGGCTGCTCGCCGTCCAGCACCAGCCGCAGCTGCTCGGGGTGGGCCAGCAGGGCGCGGACGGCGTTGGTGATCAGGTTGAGCGTGGTCTCGTGCCCGGCGACCAGCATCAGCAGCAGCGTGCCGACGAGTTCGGCCTCGCTCAGCCCGTCGCCGGCCTCGCGCGCGGCGATCAGGTCGGTGGTCAGGTCGTCGCCGGGCTCGGCCCGCTTGGCCGCGACGACGGACGCGAGCAGCGCGTTGAGGTCCCGTTGCGCGGCGACGGCGGCGGCCGGGGTGGCCGAGCTGGAGACGAGCGTGTCGGACAGCTCGTGCAGGTCGTCCTGCTGCTCGACGGCGAGGCCGAGCAGTTCGCCGATCACCTGCATGGGCAGCGGGTACGCGAAGTGCGCGCGCAGGTCGAACGGGCCCTCCAGCTCGGCGACGGCGTCGAGCAGGGCGACGGCCCGCGCCTCGATCGCGGGCGCCAGGTCGGCGATCCGGCGCGGCGTGAAGGCCTGGCTGACGAGCCCGCGCAGCCGCCGGTGGTCGTCGCCGTCGGCGGTGACCATCCCGGGCACGGTGACGAAGTTGAGCAGCGGCCAGCCCTCGGGCAGCCGGCCCTCCCGGAAGTCCGTCCACAGCCGGGCGTTCTTGCCGACGCGCGGATCGGCGAGCAGCGCCTGGAGCGTGTCGTGGTGGGTTATCGCCCAGACCACCACCCCGCCAGGGAGCTCCACCAGGACCGCCGGGCCGGCGTCCCTGAGCCGGGCGTTCTCGCTGTGCTGGTCCCGTCCGAAGGGGTCGAGTCGGACGGGCCGGGGGCCGGTTCCTCGGGGAGCGTCGGCGGTGTCCATGCGGGCCTCTCGGGGGCGGGCGGTCGGGGCGGGGTGAAGGCGCTGTAGAGCACCGGCAGGCTGAGCAGTGCCCGCGACCACGGGGAGGGACGCCAGGCCAGTTCGACCGGCGGGACGGCGAGCTGGAGGTCCGGCAGCCGGTGCAGCAGGCTCTCGACGGCGGTCTCGACGATGATCCTGGCCGGGTGCTGCGCCGGGCAGACGTGCTGGCCGGCGCCCCAGGCCAGGTGGGCGCGGTTGCCGCCGAGCGAGCCGTGCGCGGCGGCGGCGACGCCCTGGGCGGCCGGGTCGGCGTTGGCGGCGGCCAGGCCGAGCACGAGCATGTCGCCGGCGCTGATGTACTGGCCGCCGAGCACGGTGTCGGTGGTGGCCCAGCGGCCGGGGAAGTTCTGCGTCGGCGGGTCGCGCCAGAGCACCTCCTCCAGCGCGTCGGAGACGGTGAGCCGGCCGCCGGTGAGGGTGGCCCGGAAGCGGCGGTCGGTGAGCAGCAGCCGCAGTGTGTTGCCGGTCCAGTTGATGCTGGTCTCGTTGCCCGCGACCAGCAGCACCACCAGGTGGTGCACCGCCTCCTCGTCGGTCAGGCCGGCCGGGTGGGCGAGCAGCCAGGAGGTGAGGTCGGCGCTCGGGGCGGCCCGGCGGCGGCGCACCAGGTCGACCAGGATGGCCTGGAACTCGGCGTTGGCGCGCACCGATTCGGCGCCGCTGTCGACGAAGTGGCTGATCAGCTCGATCAGCCGGGGGCCGGCCGCGGCGGGCAGGCCGACCAGCTGGGTGAAGACCAGCAGGGGCAGCGCGCGGGCGTACTGCGCGACCAGGTCGGCGGTGCCGTCCGGGCCCCAGCTGTCGATGAGTCCGTTGGCGGCGGCCTCGGTGGTGCCGCGCAGCTGGTGGTGGTCGATCTGGGCGAGCGTGTCCGCGACGGCGGCGCGCAGCCGCTGGTGCTCGGCGCCGTCCAGGTTGAGCAGGGTGGGGCGCCACGCGGTCATCGGCAGCAGCCGGGAGTCGGCCGCCAGCCGGCCCTCGGCGGGCACCCGCCAGCGGCGCGAGTCCTTGGAGAACAGCGTCTCGTTGCGGGTGAGTTCGAGCAGCTCGGGGTAGCCGAGGACGAGCCAGGCCTCGACCCCCGGCTCCAGCTCGATCGGCGCGACCGGTCCGTAGCGGGCGCGCAGCCGGGCGTACAGGCCGTGCGGGTCCTCGGCGACGGCGGCGCCGTACAGCGGCGTCAGCGGGCCGCCGGCGGGCACTCCGGCGGGCAGGCCGCCGCCGTGGCCGACGGGGCACCCGGACGTGGTCGGCGGTTCGGGCGCGTTCATCCTTGGAGCTCCAGCACGGACGTCCGGTGCAGGTGGTCCACGAAGTCGATCAGCAGGTCGTAGGACTGCCGCCGGTCGCGCGCGTCGCAGTAGAGGATCGGCACCTCGGGCAGCACGTCGAGCGCCGAGCGCAGCTCCTCCTCCGGGTAGGTCGGCGTGTCCGGGAAGACGTTGACGGCCACCGCGAACGGGATCCGCTGCTCCTCCAGCCGGCCGAGCACCTCGAAGCTCTCGTCCGGCCGGCGCAGGTCGACCATCGCGATGGCGCCGAGCGCGCCGCGCGACAGGTCCTCCCACAGCGGCCAGAACCGCTGCTGCCCGGGCGTGCCGAACAGGTACAGCGCGAGCCGGGGGTTGAGCGTGATCCGGCCGAAGTCCAGCGCGACCGTGGTCGTCGTCTTGTCGCCGCGCCCTGCGAGGTCGTCGACGCCGCTGCTCGCGGCCGTCATCGTCTCCTCGGTGCGCAGCGGGGTGATCTCGCTGAGCGAGCCGACCAGCGTCGTCTTGCCGACCCCGAACGGGCCGGTGACCAGGATCTTCACCGCCCCCTGGACGGAGGACGGCAGGTACTGCGGGTCGGCGGGCACCTCGGCGGGCACGGCTTCGGCGGGCACGGCTTCAGCGGAGTTGGCGGAGGCCAACGAGCACCTCTTCCAGGAGTGTTGTGGGCAGGCGTTCGGCCTGCGGGACGGGCGGGAGCACCTGCACGGCGCCGAGGTCCCACAGGTCGCCGACCAGCACCTTGACGACGCCGAGCGGCAGCACCAGGTGGGCCGCCACCTCGGCGATGGACAGCAGGCTGCGGCAGAGGCCGAGGATGCGCCGGTGCTCCCGGTTCAGCGGGGCGTGGTCGGGGAGTTCGGGCAGGTCCGGTAAGGCGCTGACCAGACTCTCGACCGCCAGCTCGGGCCGGGTGGAGCGGCTGCGGCCGCCGGTGATGACGTACGGGCGGACCGGCCCGTTCACCGCGGGCCCCCCGCCGCGTGGTCGACCCGCGGCGGGCTGGTGAGGTGGGTGCCGATCCGCTCGACCAGGACCTGCATCTGGTAGGCGACCAGCCCGGCGTCGACCGCCTCGCCGGTCACCACGGCCAGGTGCGCGCCGGCCCCGGCGGCGACGATGAACAGGTACCCGCCCCCGTACTCGATGATGATCTGCCGGGTGGCGCTGGCGGGCCCGCCGAAGCCCACCGCGACCCCGCGCGCCAGCGACTGCAGGCCGGAGCAGGCGGCGGCGAGCCGCTCGGCGTCCTCGCGCACGATGCCCGGGGTGCGGCCGATCTCCAGGCCGTCGTTGGAGACGACGACGGCGTGCTGGACCTCGGGCACGGCGACGATGTCGGCGAGGAGCCAGCCGAGATCAGGGGTGGTGGTCATGGAACTCTCCGGAGCGCTGGGGAAGTCGGGGGGACGCGGGACGGAACGGGTCGTCGTGGGCCTGGGCCCGGGCGGCCGAGCGGCCGCTGGCGGTGCCGGCCTGGAACATCGCCATGAACGCCTGCGCGTCCCGGGCCGAGCGGTACGGCGGCGCGGGCGGCGGAGGCGGGGGAGCGGCGTGCTGCGCGGTCGTGCCGGCACGGTCGCGCCGGTGGCTCCGGCGGGGCAGCGGCGGCGGGGCCGGGTCGCCGGCGGGGAGACCGGCGAAGGGGGGACCGCCGGCGGGGAGACCGGCGGAGGGGGGAGGCCCGGCGGCCAGGGGGGGTGCGAGCGGTGGGGTGTCCAGCAGGGGGTGCCCGCCCACCACGGGGGAGTGGTAGGGGCCGGCGCCGAACACCCGGTCGTCCGGCCCGAGGCCGGGGACGGTCGGCGGAAGCGGTTCGGTGAGCAGCGCGTTCGGCAGCAGAACGACCACGCGCACGCCCCCGTACGGGGAGGGCGCCGAGCTGAGCGTGACCCGGAAGCCGTACTGCTCGGCGAGCCGGCCCACCGCCGCCAGGCCCAGCTGCGGCACCTCGCCCAGCCGGGACACCTCCAGCGTGCTGCCGCCGGCCAGCGCGGCGCCCGCCTTGGCGACGGCCTGTTCCGGCATGCCGACGCCACCGTCGTCGATCTCGATGACGGCGCCGTTGTGCACCGGCATCAGCGTGACGAACACCTGGGTGCTGGGCGGGGAGTAGCGGGTCGCGTTGTCCAGCAGCTCGGCGACGGCGTGGATCAGCGCCTCGGCGGCGGCGCCGACCACGGCGGTCTCGATCCGGCTGCGCACCACGACCCGCTGGAACGGCAGGATGCGCGACTGGGCGCCGCGGACGACGTCCTCCAGCGAGACGGGTTCGGGCCAGTGCCGTCCGGCCCGCGCCCCGCAGAGCACGGCCAGGGTCTGGGCCAGCCGGGCCTGTTGGGCCGCCGCGTGGTCGGCCTTGAGCAGGCCCTCCAGCAGCGCCGGGTCGTCGTGGGTGCGCTCCATCTCGTCGAGCAGGGCCTGCTGGTCGTGGGCCATGACGAGGATCCGGCGGGCCACGCTGAGGAAGGCCCGCTGGGTGGAGGCGGTGTGCTCCTGCTCCTGCTGGACGACGGCCAGTTCCTCGCCCCGGCGGGAGAGTTCGGCGGCCAGCTGCTCCTGGAGCCGGGCGACGTCGCGGCGCAGCCGCTCGGCCCGGCGCCGGTGGGTGACGGAGACCGCGTGGTAGCGGGCGGCGGTCACGAGGGCGAGCGCCGCGAGCACGCCGGCTGCCGTTGCGCACCACTGAGTCATCGTCACGCGGCGAATTCTAGGGCGATGATCCTACGAAGGTGTGAACGGATCTCGCCAAGTGACCGGATCTCGTCAATATCCAGTCAATTCGGCGCCAATCCAACCTCGTTCGCCCCCGACCGGGCCGCCGGGCGACCACACTTCCCCCGCGGTTCCTCCCTACTCGGACACTTCGGACACGTGCGGGATGGCCGAGTCGCGCCCCGGGATGTGTGGGGAACGTGTGCACGGTGTTGCGGACGGGATCACATCCGGTGCAGGAGCAGCAGGGCCACGTCGTCCGGCCGGGAGCGGCGCTCCGTCACGTTCAGGGTCAGCAGGTCCGCCAGCCGCTCCAGCGCGGGCGCCGGACCGATCCGGCCAGGACCGGTCTGCCGGGCCCACAGCTCCAGCCCGTCCAGCATCCGCTGCACCGACTCGTCGTAGTCCTCCTCGCGGTCCTCCACCAGCCCGTCCGTGTACACCAGCAGCGTCTCGCCCTCCGCGAGCCGGCCGGTCGTCAGGTCGTAGGGCTGCCCCGGGTCCACCCCCAGCGGCGGGCCGCCCGGCAGATCCAGCTCGACCGCCCTCGCGCCGGCGATCCGCACCGGCGCCGGATGGCCGGCCCGGGCCGCGGTCAGCCGGCCGTCCGCCGGGTCCAGGGTCAGGTAGAGGCAGGTCGCGAACAGCTCGGTGTCCAGCTCGGCCAGCAGCCGGCTGGTCCGCGCCAGGGTGGCCGCCGGATCGTGCCCGTCCGTCGCGTACGCCCGCAGGCCGCTGCGCAGTTGGCCCATCACCGCGGTCGCCTCGGCGTTGTGCCCCTGCACGTCGCCGATCACCAGACCGATCCGGCCGTCCGGCAGCTTCAGCAGGTCGTACCAGTCGCCGCCGATCTGCATCCCCTCGGTGCTCGGCAGGTAGCGGGCGGCGCTCGCGATGCCCGGCAGGCGGGGCAGCGTGCGCGGCAGCATCGCGCGCTGCAGCTCGCCGGCGCGGTGGTGGTGGGTGTCGTACAGCCGGGCCCGCTCCAGCGACTGCGCCAGGATGCCGGCGAACGCCGAGTACAGGGTGCGGTCCTCGCGGCCGAAGTTCCGCTCGGTGGCGAAGGTGATCAGGCACGAGCCCACCTGCCGTCCGGACGCGACCAGCGGCAGCACCGCCCAGGCCGCCGGGCTCCCGGCCGGGCTCCCGGCCGGGCCGCCGGGCGCGCCTCGCCCGGGGTCGCTGAACAGCGGGGCGGAGCGGGTGAGCGAGGACTGCATCACGTCCTCGGACAGGTCCGCCAGCCGGGTCGGCTCCGAGCGGCGGGCACCCCCGTAGACCGTGTGCGTGACCGGCAGCAGCCGGCCCTCGTCCACCAGGTCCAGCACGATGCTCGCGGCCCCGAACGACGGCCGGGCCACGTCCGTCACGGCGGCGGTGACGTCCCGCACGGTCACCGCCCGCGACAGCGCCCGGGTCAGCGTCAGCAGCAGCGCCGTCCGCGCCGCCCCGGCCTTGTCCTGCCGCGCCGGTCCGTCCTGCGGCTCCTCCTGCCCCGCGCGTTCCCCGCCGAGCGCGTCGCCGTGCTCCGCGAGCAGCCCCGCGACGCGCACCGGCCGGTCGTGGACGTCCAGCATCACCTCGCCGGACTCCTCGATCCGCACCACCCCGCCGCCCCGGCGCAGCACCCGGTACTCGATCCGGTACGGCCCCCCGACGGCCAGCGCCTCCGCCATCGCCGCCCGCACGTCCGGGAGGTCCTCCGGGTGGACGATCCGCTCCAGCTCCGGCGCCGAGCCGTCCGGCGCCACCGGCTGGCCCGTCACCCGGAACGCCTCGGCGTCCCACGCGGTCTCGCCGGTCACCAGGTCCCGCTCGAACGCCCCGTGCCGCGCGGCCCGCGCGGCGAGCGACAGCATCGGGCGGCCCGGTGCCCCGGCCGGCCCCGCCGGAGCCTGGGCGCTCTGCGGCAGTCGGCCGTCCGCGTGATCGAGCAGGTGCGCCAGCCGGTGCGCGCACGCGTCGCCGATCGTCTCCAGCACGTCCAGGTCGCGCAGCGGCACCGTGCCCCGGTGGGCCAGCGCCAGCGCCAGCACTCCGATCGGCCGCTCGTCCACGATCATCGGCAGGGTGATCACCGCGACCATCCCGGTGCCGAGCCCGGCGTCCTCGTTCGGGTAGTCGGCACTCGTGTGCTCGGGCGACAACAGGTACGGCCGCCGCAGCCGCAGCGCCGCCGCGGCCGGCAGGTCGCTGCCCGGATCGATGGTCCCGTACCGCTCGTGCGCCCACCCGGGCAGCCCGTGCGAGGCCGTCAGCCGCAGCATCCCGGCGGAGTCCAGCAGGTACAGCGCGGAACCCTCCCCGGTGATCCAACTGGGCCCGTCGGCGAGGACGGTGGCCAGCATCTCGGCCGCCGTCGTGCAGCCCAGCAATAACCGCACGCAGCGCATCGCACTGCGCACCGCGCGGTTCTCATCCTCGACGGGAGCCATTGATTCTTCATACCCCATTTCCCCACCCCACGAGCCCCCGGCGACCCCCCACCCTGCCTGCCACGCCCCCACCCCCACCGCCGGTTCCCACCCCCACCCGACCCGCGCGCACTCCGAGCCGGCGCAGCCCCCGCAAGCCCCCGCCGCCGCGCGCCTTCCCCCGGCGCGACGCCTGCCCGCGAGGGGCGGTGCTTCTCCCTCCCCCGCGTCCGCGCAGCGGCGCACGGGCACCTCGGCAAGCCTTGTTCGATCGCTCACGCCCCGAGCAGCCGGCAGCCCACACTTCCCACGCCGTGCGCCGTTTCGGCCTTCGTGCCTCCGCGTCCTTCCCTGCTTCCCCTCCGCTCCGTTCCCCTTCCCTCCCCTCCCTTCAGCGTTTTCCGCGTCCGGGGAGGTCGGGGGCGGGCACACCAGCGGGCCCCAGCCGACGCACCAGCACCAGGGTCCGGTCGTCCGCGACATCCCGCGCCACGGTCCGTACGAGCTGCTCCGCCGCGCCGCGCGTGAGCTCCTGCTGCGTGCGGTGGGTCCGCAGCTCCGGCTCCGCAGCGGCCAGCAGCCGGAGCACACCCTCGTCCAGGTCCCGGCCCGGCACCTCCACCAGGCCGTCGCTGAACAGCAGCAGCGAGTCCCCGTGCGCCAGCCGCCCGGTCGACGCCGGGTAGGGGGCGCCGGGGATCAGGCCCAGCGCCGGGCCGCCGTGCGCGGCGAGGTCCCAGCCGCCGCCGTCCGCCCGGCGGAAGCGCGCGGCCGGCGGGTGGCCGGCGTTGAAGAGGCGGTAGTCGCCGGTGGCCGGACGCAGCGCGAGGTGGACCGCCGTCGCGAAGTGGTCGTCCCAGCCCATCCGGACGAGGTGGTCGTTGGCCGCCGGCAGGAACGCCTCCGGCGGCACCCGCCCCAGCAGCATCCCGAAGGCGCCCGACAGGTGCGTGGACCGTGCGGCGGCCCGGCTGCCCTTCCCGGACACGTCCACGAGCAGGAGCTCCAGCAGGTCGTCCTCGGGGCGGTGGGTGCAGAGGAGGAAGTCCCCGGAGAAGGAGGTGCCGCCGGCGGGGGCGAGGGCGCTGTCGAAGTGCCAGTCGAGGAGGCGGTCGGGGAGCCGGGCGAGGGTCCTGGTGTGCTCGGCGAGTTCGAGGAGGATGGAGTCGCCCTGGGTGCCGCGCAGCCCGAGCCGGTGCCGGAAGCGGTTCGCGACCAGCACCGTGGCCCCGGTGGCGGCGAGGACGAGGGTCACCCCGAGCCGTACGCAGTGCGGGTCCTGCAGGGCGGCCCCGAGCGCACTGCCCGCGAGGGCCGCGCACACGAGCACCAGCAACCGCCCGCGCGGCAGCACGAGCCCGCCGACCACGAGCGGCAGCACGAGCGCCGACGGGGGCCAGCTGTACGGCAACGCGAGCGGCAGCAGCCCGAGCACCACCGTGAGCACCAGCAGCACGACGAGCGCGTCCCGCCCGGCCCGAGCGTCCCCGTCCAACAGCCGCCCGTACCACCGCCGCACCCTCCCGACCAGCGCGGGCAACAGGACCTCCACCAAACGGGTGGGCGGTCCCCGGTCATGACCCCCCAGTCAGCCCCGCCACACTAGCCCCCAACAGAAACGTTCCCTCCGCCCCCACCCCCGAGCCCCCGCATGAGAAGTCGCCCCCGCCGACTTCCCGCGCCTTCCGGACCGCCGCAGCCCGCTCCCAGGCCCTCTCGCGCCCTCGCCAACTTCCCTCCCCGCATGGGAAGTCGCCCCCGCCGACTTCCCGCGCCTTCCGGACCGCCACATTCCGCCCTCAGGTCCTCCCGCGCCCTCGCCAACCTCTCTCTCCCGCACGGGAAGTCGCCCCCGCCGACTTCCCGCGTCGCCCTCATCCCGCCGCCGCACGGCCCCGGAGTGCGCTCTCTCGTCACGCCCGCTCGCGCGAGAAGTCGATCCCGCCGACTTCCTGTGCACTCCGGATCACCGCAGCCCGTTCCCGGCCCCCGCGCGGCCTCACCTACCTCCCCCTCCCCGCGAGAAGTCGATCCCGCCGACGCCGGGTCGGCAGGGCTCGCGCCAGGCTCTCCGTGCGCTCGCTGGCCTCACTGCGCAGGAGGTCGCCCCCGCCGACTTCCCGCGCGCTCCGGATCAACGCGGCCTGTCCCCGGCCCCGCGCACATTTGCCAACCTCGCTCCCCGCGCGAGAAGTCGATCCTGCCGACTTCCCGCGCCGCCCTCATCCCGCCGCCGCACCGCCCCGGAGCGCGCTCTCCCGCCACGCCCGCCCGCACGAGAAGTCGGCTCCGCCGACTTTCAGCGCGCTCTCGGTGTCCTGCAGAAGCGTTCCTTCAGCGTGTCGCGCGCCCCGTTCTTGCCCTCCTGCCCTCTTGCTCGCCGCGCTGCGCGAGAAGTCGATCCCGCCGACTTCTCACGTGCCTCCGGGGACGAGCAGAACCGTTTCATCGCCGCCATGCGCAGAGTGCGCCGCCTCCCCACCAATTGCACCGCGCCAAAAGTCGGCCCATTCGACTTCCAGCGCGCTGCCGCTTCTGCCAGGCTCCGTGCGCGAGGCGCCGGCCGGGGCGACTTCTCATGCGGCTTGCCCAGTGCCCCACGGGTCTGCGCCCGCCGCATGAGAAGTCGCCCCTGCCGACTTCCCGCGCTGCCACCCGACCCCGTGGCCTCGACCTCGTCCGCATGAGAAGTCGAATCGGCCGACTTCTCGTGCGTTGTGCCCCGGGATTCCAGGGCGCGCAGGATGTCGAACCTGTCGACTTTTCGTACTGTCCTCGGGTGGCGGGGGTGGGGCGGTCGCGTCCTGCTCACCTGGGAGGTCGATCTCGCCGATTTCCCGCGCTGCCCTCAACCTGCTGCCGCGCCCTCGCGTGGCGAGTGGCCCGGTACTGTCGGCGCGAGGGGTTGCCGGCCTCGGGGGCGCGATCAGGACCGGCCCGAGTTCGGTCGCGCGAGAGGTCGAATCGGCCGACTTCTCGTGCGTTGTGCCCCGGGATTCCAGGGCCCGTAAGAAGTCGAACCTGTCGACTTTTCGTGCGGTCCTCGCGTGGCGGGGGAGGGGGCGGTCGCGTCCTGCTCGCCTGGGAGGTCGGTCTCGCCGACTTTTCGTGCTGCCCTGAACCTGCTGCCGCGCCCTCGCGTGGCGAGTGGCCCGGTACTGTCGGCGCGAGGGGTTGTCGGCCTCGGGGGCGCGATCAGGACCGGCCCGAGTTCGGTCGCGCGAGAGGTCGACTTGGCCGACTTCTCGTGTGTTGTGCCCCGGGATTCCAGGGCCCGTAAGAAGTCGACCCTGCCGACTTTTCGTGCTGCCCTGAACCTGCTGCCGCGCCCTCGCGTGGCGAGTGGCCCGGCACTGTCGGCGCGAGGGGTTGTCGGCCTCGGGGGCGCGATCGGGACCGGCCTCGATCTCGTCTGCGTGAGAAGTCGACGCGGCCGACTTCTCGTGTCGCCTCAGGCCTTTGGCCAGGTGTGGAGGCCGCTCGTCAGGGTGGTGATGAGGCGGTCGTGGGTGGTGGTCAGGTCTTCGGCGAGTTGGAAGGCTCCGGCGATCGAGAGGGACGCGAAGCCGTGGGCGAGGGAACGGACGGTGCGGGCGGCGTGGATGGCTTCGGAGCCGTCGAGGCCGTACTCCCGCAGGACGGCGACGATCACCCCCACCAGCCGGGCCGCCGCCGCGTTGAGGTCGTCGTCCGCCTGGGGGGCCTGCGGCAGGGCGTTGTACCGGTGCGGGTACGCCGTCGCGTAGGCGTGGTAGGCGCGGAGGACGGCGGCGACGGCGTCGTCCCCGCTGCGGCCGAGGGCGGAGTCGGCGAGTCGGGCGGCCAGTTCCTCGGTGACGCGGACGGCGATGAGCCGCCGCAGTTCCGTGAGGCCGCCGCTGACGTGCTTGTACAGGGAGGGGGTGGCGACGCCGGCCCGGGTGGCGACGGCGGCGAGGGTGAGGCCGTCCGGGCCCTGGTCGTCGATGAGGGCGAGGGCGTGGTCGACGACCTGCTCGGGCGTCAGTCCGACTCGGGGCATGGCTCGGTCTCTCTGTGTCGTGATCCGGGGGAGGAGGCTCAGGCGATCTCGGCGAGGAAGGGCAGCAGGGCACCGGCGACGGCCTGCGGGTTGTCGGCCATCGGGTAGTGCCCCGAGCCGTCGATCATCACCTTCCGGGCGCCGAGCGCCGCGGTCTGCCGGTCGGCGACGACCTCCGGCTTCGGGAAGTCGGGGTCCTTGGTGCCCATGAGGACGAGCGCCGGGCACCGCACGGCGGCGGTCCAGCCGACGGGCGAGGAGTCGCCGCGGACGTGTCCGCGGGTGGCGGTCCTGCGGCCGGGGGTGCGCAGCGCGTCGACGAGCCCGGCCACGTACGCGTCGAAGTCGGCCGGCTTGGCGCCCGGGTAGGCGAGCTTGCGGTGGTAGAAGCCCCAGAACGCGGGCCAGTGGATGACGACGGTCCCCATGGCGTGGACGACGCCGCGCATGAGGGCGTTCTGCGGGAGGTTCTCGATGAAGGCGTCGATCAGGACGATCCCGGCGACCCGCTCGGGCGCGTCCCCGGCGACCTTGACGACGGTCGCCCCGGTGTAGGAGCTGCCGGCCAGGACGGCCCGCTCGATGCCGAGGTGGTCGAGCAGGGCGAGGACGTCGGCGGCGATGGCGCCCGGCGCGTAGTCGTTCCAGGCGATCGAGGACTCGCCGAAGCCGCGCAGGTCCATGGTGATGACGCGGTGGCCGGCGGCGGCGAGAAGCGGGACGAGGTGCCGGTACGAGCGGCGGCTGTCGAGCATCCCGGGGAGGAGGACGACGGGGGTGCCGTCGCCCTTCAGGGTGTCGTCGAAGGCGATCCGGCCGCCGGGAACGTCGAGGTACTGGGTGTCCGGGGTGGTGGTGCCGTTCATGGTGGGCCTCCTCGGTCCGCTGCTGCGGTGGCATCGGCGGTGCTGCCGATAGCCCTAAAGCTAAGGCTAATAGCCTTAGCCGTCAAGCTATCGGCCCGCCCGATGTGAGGAGGCCGTCCGCGCCGACCGGCACCCCGCCCCCTCACGTCCCTTCGACCTTGAACGGGTCGTGCTCGCTGAGCAGCTTCTCCAGCCGGGCCTGGTCCACCCGGGTGACGATCTCGTTCGTCTCCTGCTTGTCCCGGATGACCTTGGCGAGCGTGAAGGAGGAGGTGACGGTGTAGAGCAGGCCGATCCCGAGGAAGGCCCGGGTCCAGGCCCCGACCGGCAGGTAGGCGATCCCGAGGGCGAGGGCGGTGCCCGACAGGGCGAAGGAGAGCACGGCCTGGAGGTAGTACGCGGCCGTGGTGCGTGACTGCATCGGTGCGTTCATGGCGCCAGGATGGCGGCGGTCCGGCCGCCGCACATGAGTAGGAGTACTCAGACGGGCCTGGTCGGGCCGTCGTTCGGTGATGCCCAATCACGTTAAGTAGTGCCAGGGGTGGGTAAGAGTCGCAAATCAGTCATAGGGCACAAGCCGCCCGCCCGGTTGTCGGCCGTCCCGGGCGGATGGCTTGGAATCAGGGCGCCCTAGGATTAACGTTTGATAACGCAGCGCGGTCGAAACGCCGTACCCAGACGGCACCGTGCGCCGTCGCCTAATCCCGCCGGCCGGCCTCCGGGCAGGTCAGGGAGCCGGGGAACCACGTTCCTTGGGGTGAATCGGCGGGGCCCCGGCCCGGCCGTAGGAGACCTTCCTGCTCCGAACCCGTCAGCTAACCCGGTAGGCGCGAAGGAAGGAAAGGAGCACGCCTCCGTGGCGTCGACGCACACCCCGGCACAGCCCGCCGGCCCTGCCGCCGGTACCCAGCTCCTCGACCACCCCCGTCCGGCCGGGGACGAGTTCCCGGCCCCGGAGGCCGAGGCCAACCGCCACCGGATGCCGCGTCAGACCCGCGGAGCCTCCCCGCTGCTCGGCGTCACCGCCGTCGCCGCCACCCTGGGCGCCACCGGCTTCGCCTCCGCGACCCCGGCCGCCGCGCCCGCCGTCGAGTCCCCGGACGAGGCCCCGGTCGCGCTCGCCGCAGACCCCGGCCTCGCGCTCGCCGCCCGCATCCAGCAGCAGGCCGACGGCCAGCGCACCGCCGCCGAGGAGAGCGCCCGCGTGCAGGCCGCGCAGGAGGCCCAGGCCAAGGCCGCCGCCAAGGAGGCCGAGGCGAAGAAGGCCGCTGACGACGCCGAGAAGGCCAAGGCCGCCGCCCTCACGCTGCCGGTGCGCGACTACAACCTGAGCGCCCACTACGGCCAGAGCGCCCGCTACTGGGCGCACCTGCACACCGGCCTGGACTTCGCCGCCGGCACCGGCACCGCCGTGTTCGCGGTCGGCCAGGGCACGATCACCTCGGCCGGCTGGTCCGGCGCGTACGGCTACCGCATCGTCGAGACCCTGCCCGACGGCACCGAGATCTGGTACTGCCACCTGTCCTCGATCATCAAGGGCAGCGGCACGGTGACCTCCGGCCAGCAGATCGGCAAGGTCGGCGCCACCGGCAACGTCACCGGCCCCCACCTGCACCTGGAGGTCCGCCCGGGCGGCGGCGCCCCGGTCGACCCGGAGACCTGGCTCCAGCAGCGCGGCCTGAACCCCTAGCCGCCGCGCAACGCAAACAGGAAAGGCCCCGACCGTCGCCGGCCGGGGCCTTCCGCATCAGTCCCGTTCCGACGGCTCCGACGGCCTCGACGATTCCAGCGATTCCGACGGCTCCGACGCCTGCGGCAGCTGCGCCAGGTACGCCTCGATCTCCGCCGGCCCCGGCTCCGGCGCGAGCTCCGGGAACTCCTCGACCAGCAGCCGCGGCAGCCCCGGCACCGTCCAATCGCCGCACAGCGCGAGCGCCGCCTGCACCGCCGCGTCCTCGAACTGCCCGAAGTCCCCGGCCAGTTCGTCCGGCATCGGGCGCCCCAGCGCGTTCAGCTCGGCGAGGTTGCGGTAGCTGCGCCGCATCAGGCCCTGCTCCAGCAGCCGCCGCGCACCGTCCGTGGCCATGCCGACCGACAGCACCCGGCCCGGGCCCCAGCCCTGCTCGTCCGGCTCGTCCAGCCACCCGGCCTCGGCCAGCGCGGCGAACGCGTCCAGCCGGTCCTCCTCGGCCAGTTCGAGGAACCCGGCGAGCCAGTCCCGCACGGCGGCCCCGTCCGTGACGTCCACCCCGTGCGCGCGCAGCAGCACCGCGTACAGCCGGGGCCACGTCACCAGGTCCGCCCGGCGCAGCAGCCCGGCCGCGACCTCGCCCTGCCACTCGGCCTCGGCGTGCAGCCGCTCCTGCCGCTTGGCGTTGAGCCGCTTCGCCGCCCGCTGGTGGTCGACCAGCAGCCGGACGGCCTCGCCGTACGCGAACGGGTCCTCGTCGGGGGCGGGCTGGACGTACAGGTGGAGCCGCTCGTACAGCAGGTGCTCCACGGCGTCCGAGGTCAGTTCGGGCCAGCCGTCGCGCATCCTGCCCTCGCCCAGCTCCAGCAGCGCCAGCACCGTGCGCAGCGGCGCCTCGGCCACCGGGGTGCGGCCCTCCGCCGCCGCCCAGGCGAGCAGGTCGGCGGCCCTGGTGCGCGGGGCGAGCCGCAGGTCTTCGTCGTTCATAGCTCGAACGGTAACCGCTGGTCGGGGGTAGGGTCGGCAGCCATGGTCCCCGTACGTCTCACCGGCCCCCGGCTGGCCATCCGCGAGTACCACCACACCCCGGAGGAACTGGACGCGCTGCACGCGCTCTTCGGTGACCCGGAGGTCACGCGGTACCTCCCGTTCGAGCCGCGCGACCACGAGGCCTGCGCGGACCAGCTCGCCCTCTACCTGGAGGGGGCGATGGAGGAGGAACGCGACACCTACCGGCTGGCCGTCACCCTCCACGGCGCCGATGCCGCACCCCGAGCCGACGCCCGAGCCCGAGCCGAAGCCGACGCCGCACCCCGAGCCGACGCCGGAGCCGACGACCCGGCGGACGCCGCGCCGATCGGCCAGGCCGCCCTCACCCTCGGCCCGTACCGGTCGGCCGAGCTCGGGTACGTGCTGCGCCGGGACGCGTGGGGGCACGGCTACGGGAGCGAGACCGCCCGGCTGCTGTGCGTCCTCGCCTTCGACCACCTCGGCCTGCACCGGCTGGCCGCCTCCGTGGACGTCGACAACGCGGCCTCCGTCCGGGTGCTCGGGAAGCTCGGCTTCCAGCGGGAGGGCCGGGTCCGGCACGACGTCCTCAAGGGCGGCGTCTGGTCCGACTCGTACCTGTACTCGCTCCTCGCCGACGAGTGGCGGGGGAGCGGAACGGCGGGTACGGGGGGTTAACCCCACCCCGGATCCGCCAGGCCTCCGGATGCCGCCGGACCACCCCGCCCCACAAGAATGGAACCGTCAGCAGGGGAACGAGACGGGCAGGGGCCGGGACATGAGCAGCTTCACCACACACGACCGCGACTGGGACGTCCTGGACGGCCACGACGGCCGCACCGGCGAGCGCACCGACGACAGCCGCCCCGCCCGGGCCCGCCGCACCGAGGAACCGCCGCCGTTCTGGCGGGCGCCGTTCTCCGCGCACTACTACCGCGAGGTCGGCTACGCCCTCACCGGGCTGCCGGTCGGGCTCGTGGGCTTCGCCGTCGCCGTCATCCTCTTCTCGTTCGGCGTCGGCACTTTCGTGACCGCCCTCGGACTGCCTGTCCTGGCCGGGCTGACGGTCGCGGCCCGCGGCTTCGGCCGGCTGGAGCGCTCCCGGGCCCGCGGCATGCTCGGCCTGGACGTGCCAGGACCGGCGCCGGTGCGCCAGAGCCGGCCCGGCACGTGGGGCGCGATCACCGCGCGGCTGGCGGACGCGGCCGGGTGGAAGGGCGTGCTGTACCAGGTGGTCATGTTCCCGTGGGCGGTGTTCAGCTTCGCGATGACGCTGGTGTTCCTGCTGGTCGGCTGGACGATGGCGCTCTACCCGCTCTACCACTGGGTCTTCCCGACCTTCACCTCGTGGCGGGGCTACAAGGTGTTCGACTACACGGACGGCAAGGGCATCGAGCACGTCTACTTCGTCGAGGGCGCCGGGCAGATCGCCGCGGTGTCGGTGGCCGGCATCGTGATCGTCTTCCTCACCGCACAGCTGGTCCGCAGCCTGACCAACGTCAACCGGGCCGCGATCCAGGGCCTGTGCGGCCGCTGACCCGCCGAACGAGCCCCTCCCGGCCCCGACCGCGCCCCGGAACGTTCCGGATGCGGCCGGGGCCGGCCCGTGTTGCGATGGCCGGGTGGCCGACGACACCCCAGCCGCAGACCCGGCCGCAGACCCGGCCGCAGGCCCAGCCACGGACCCGGCCGCGGACCCGGCCGTGGACCCGGACCCGCTGGTCACCTCCCGCCCCCTGGACGAGTACTGCGCGCTCTTCGGCCTCACCCGGGCCCGGTTGGCCGCCCTGCCGGGACCGGTGCTCGACTGCCCCGGCGGCGCCGCGGGTCTCCCCGCCGAGGCCCGCGCCCTCGGCTGCCGCGTGATCGCCGCCGACCCGGCCTACGCCCTGCCCCCGCCCGCCGTCGCCGCCCACGCGCTCGCCGCCCGGGCCGCGATGGCCGCCGCCATGACCACCCGCCCCGAGCTGTACCTGCCCGCGCGGCTGCTCCCGCCCGACCGCTACCTGCGCAGCTGGGACCGCGCCCGCCGCCTGTACGTCGCCGACGCCGCCGCCCACCCGGAGCGGTACGTGGCCGCCGCGCTGCCCCGACTGCCGTTCGCGGACGGCACGTTCGCCCTCACCCTGAGCGGCTACCTGCTCTTCGCCTACCCCGAACGCTTCGCTCCGGCACGGCAGTTGGACGCCCTGGTGGAGCTGGTCCGGGTGACCTCCCCGGACGGCGAGGTGCTCGTCCACCCGCTGCACGACGGCCACGGCCGCGCCTGCGGCCACCTTGACGCCCTGCGGTACGCGCTCGGGGAGCGCCGGGTCGCCAGCGAGATCCGCCGCTTCCCGCGCGCCGGGGACGGTCACACCCGCCGCGTCCTCGCGCTGCGGGCCGCCGACCGCCGCCGCCGCGAGGCCGGCTAGAAGCCGTCCCCCGGAGCCGCCTGCCGCGGCGGAACGACCGCAGGAACGGAAGCAGGCACAGAAGCGGGCGCGGGCACGAAAGCGGGTACGGACACAGGGGCCTGCGGACCGGCCATCGCTTCCAGCCGGGACAGGATCTTCTCCGCCAGCCAACTCCGGTCCGAGCCGTACGGAATGCCGTCCGGCAGCATCAACTGCCCGGCCACCGCGTCCCGCAGCCGTTGCGCCTCCGCGTCCGGCAGCCCGGAGAGCAGGCCCCGCGCGGCCAGCAGCGCGTGGTACTGCTCGAAGCCCGAGCGCGGGCGCTCGATCGCGTCCAGCACGCTCGACAGGTCGGCGAGCGCAGGATCGCCCTGCATGAGCGCGAGCGCCTGGATCCGGCGGCCCTCCGAGCCGTCCGCGTACAGGTCCCGCACCTGGTCGGCGGTGAGCGCCGAGCGGCGTGCGGTCGAACGGACCTCGGCCACCACGCCGTCCGGCCCGGCCGCTTGCGACCCGGCGGACGGCGGCAGCTGCGCGGCGAGCGCGCCCGGCCGGTCCGCGCTGCCGCCCAGCACCCCGAGCTGCTGCATCGCGCGCACCCGCAGGTCGTCCGCGCCGACCTTGTCGCCGTGGCGGTCGCGGTCCTGCCCGGCCAGGAAGAGGTCCAGCGCCTGGTCCGCGTCGGTCAGCACCTGGGGCAGCGCGAGGCGGGTCACCAGCCAGCCGGCCAGGAAGCCGAAGACGGTGAAGTACAGCACCAGCGCCGCCGCGAACGGCACCGCCGCGTCCTCGCCGCCCAGTGCGGGCGCCAGCGCGGTGCCGAGCTGGTGCAGCCGTTCGCCGAGCGAACCGAGCTGGGTCAGCCCGACCCCGAGCAGCACCTTGGTCAGCCAGTCCGAGACCTGCTCCAGGTTGGTGTTCGGTGCGTACGAGCCCTGCGGCTCGCCCGAGCCGTTGCGCACCCGCGGCACCCCGAACAGGAAGCCGAGCGCACCGCCGACGACCGACGACGCCCCGGCGATCACGAGCCCGCCGCCGAGCGCCTGCCAGGCGTGGGCGCGGCCGAGCGAGAAGAGCAGCAGGCCGAGCAGGCCCGTCCCGAACAGGACGGCGGCCGCAGCCCGTTGAGCCGTCCGCAGGGCCGCCGTGCCGGTCCGCCGCCGCGCCTTCGTCATCGCGTACCCCCTGTGCCCGCGTCGCTCCGCTCCGGAACCCCGGCCGACTCTAGCGTCGTGGTCCCACCGCGGACACGCCCCGGGGGTGCCGCGCGGGTGCCGCGGCGACGACGGACGGAGAAACGCAGACGGCCCGTGGGCTGCTCCTCCGCGCCGGCCCGTGCACTGGCCAGGCGCCGAGGCACCGGGGATGTACCGGTGAGCCCACGGGCCGGGTGACTGCTGTGGATTTCGCCTGCCGGGAGCCCGAGGGCTCCACCCTGCGCAGGCAGGGGCGGCTCTAGCGAGCAGCCACCTCACGCATCCTGATGGAACTCAATTCAGGATCACCTCCTTTCAGTGTGCCGTCACTGTAGGCAGCGCCCCGGAGGGAGGGCAACGGATTATTCGCGCGACCGCTCGGGCGCTCTCGTGCCGGGGCCGGCGTCGGCGCCGGGGGCGGAAACAGGGCCGGCGCCAAGAGCGACGGGCGGCGGGCGGCCGGGGGAACGCGAAAGGCCCGGAGGACGGATCCTCCGGGCCTTTCGGCTACTGAGTAGCGGGGACAGGATTTGAACCTGCGACCTCTGGGTTATGAGCCCAGCGAGCTACCGAGCTGCTCCACCCCGCGTCGGTGAACCCAACAGTACGGGGAAGTCGCCCGAATGGGAAATCGGTTCTCCGGCGGCACCCGCGGGACCGCGTCACCCCGGCCCCGCCGCGTCACCCCGGCCCCGCCGCGCGCCCGCGGCGCCGGGCCGCGTGCCGCACGCTGCGCGACCTCGCCCACGCCGCGAAGCCGACCAGCGCACCGAAGCAGGGCACCATCAGCACCGCGTACACCAGCAGGAACCCGTGCGTGCCCAGGTCCGCGGCGGCGTTCCAGATGCCGTGCAGGGCCATCGCCAGCAGCAGCCCGACCGGCGCGGCGATCCGGGCCAGCCAGCGGCGGCGGGTGGTGAGCGCGACCGCCACGCCGAGGCCGGTCAGCGCGGTGAACAGCGGGTGGGCGAACGGGGAGAGCAGGCCGCGCAGGACGAAGGTCTGCACGGTGCTGTCGAAGTCGCGCAGGCTCGGCGGCTCGCCGAGGCCGATGCTGTCCAGCCGCTGCTGCTGGTCGCTGGAGAAGGCCCGGCCGAGGTAGAGGGCGTTCTCGGTGAACGCGAACCCGCACGCGGCCATCCCGCCGAGCACCACCCCGGCGGCCAGCGTGCGCGGCCGGGAGCGCGTCGTCCGGCCGGGCCCGGCCGAGCCGGTGGACGGCGGGGCGGGCCGCAGGTAGGGCAGGGGGCGCAGATAGGGGCGCAGCCCGAGCCGCTCGCGGGCGTGCGGCCCGGCGGCCCGGCGCGCGTACGGGCGTGGGCTCCGGGGGCTCGGCAGGCGGCGCAGCAGCGGCGCGCAGGGGCGCCCGTCCCGGCGGCCGTGGCAGCGCGGGCGCAGGCCGATCGGCAGCAGGAGGACGAGCAGGGCGGTGCCCTTGGCGGTCTCCTCGATGACCGGGGTGACGATGCCGGCGCCCAGCAGCTCGCCGAGCGGGCCCTGGTGGCCGGTGAGGTGGCTGCTGGTCCAGTTGTTGGCGAGGATCGCGACGGTGGTCGCCGCGCAGGCGCCCCAGCCGAGGCAGAACACGGTGTGCCGCAGCGGCACGCGGGCGGTCAGGTTGAGCCAGGCGAGGCCGCCGAGCACGAACGGCAGCGGCACCATCGCGAGCCCGAGGCCGACCAGCAGCCCGGTCGTGCCGGTCTGCCGCCGGACCAGCTGCAGGATCAGCACCCCGCACGCGCCCAGCGTGAGCACGGCGGTCGCGGTGACGGAGGAGAGCGCGAGCGAACGGCCGCGCCCGGCGCGCGGGAGGGTGGCCGGGCCGGTGCCCGGCCAGGGCAGGAACCGGTGGGCCCGGCGCTTCCGCGGCCCCGGGATCGTCCGGGTGCCGCCGGTGCGCGGAGCCGTCTGCGGTGCGTCGGCGGCGGCCCGGACGGTGGACCGGAACCCGCCGCCCGACGGGCTGCTCACGCGGCTCAGGGTAGGCCACGGCACGGGCCCGGAGGGAGGACTCGGGACGAATCGTCCGGTGCGCGCCGGGCCCGTCGGCGGCCGGGGCCGGGCCGTTCGAACGGCCCGGACGGCTCAGCGGCGGCGGAACAGCAGGTCGTGGACCACGTGCCCCTTGGCGATGCCGGCCCGCTCGAACTTGGTGACGGGCCGCCAGTCGGGGCGCGGCGCGTACCCGGGAAGGCTGCCGTCCGGGTGGTCGGCGGGCTCCAGCCAGCCGGTGCCGTCGCCCTCGGGGTGCAGGTTCTCCAGCTCCGGCGACGCCGACAGCACGTCGAGCATCTGCTCGGCGTACGGCTCCCAGTCGGTGGCGCAGTGCACCAGGGCGCCCGGGGCGAGGCGGGGCAGGACGAGGTCGAGGAAGGAGGACTGGACCAGCCGGCGCTTGTGGTGCTTGGGCTTGGGCCACGGGTCGGCGAAGTAGACCCGCAGGCCGGCCAGCGAGGCGTCCGGCAGCATGTCGCGCAGCAGGATGACGGCGTCCCCGGCGGCGAGCCGGACGTTCCGGGAGCCGTCGCGCTCCAGCAGCCCGAGCAGGTTGCCGTGGCCGGGGGTGTGGACGTCGGCGGCGAGGATGCCCTTCGCCGGGTCGGCGGCGGCCATCGCGGCCGTGGTCTCGCCCATGCCGAAGCCGATCTCCAGCGTCACCGGGAGCTCGCCGAACAGCTCGCGCAGGTCGAGCGGGGTGCCGTCGATGGGGATGCCGTACGTCTCCCAGCCGCGGTCCAGGGCGCCCGCCTGGGCGTTGGTCATCCGCCCCCGGCGCGGCTGGAAGCTGCGGATGCGCCGCTCGCGGTGCTGGGCCTCGGTCGCCTTGTGCGGGTACATCGGCGCGGGGTAGCCGGCCGGCGCGGCGGACAGGCGGGCGGACGGCGATTGCTGGGGGATGGGGGCGGTGGCAGTCACAATCACCCGAGTCTACGGGGCCGCGCGGGGCGGCCGGAGGGGCGTGTGACGCGGCTCATCCGCCCCTCCGCGCGCCGCCCGTCCGCCCTCCCCCGGGTCGCCCGTCCGCCCTTCCCCGGGCCCGCTGGTCCGCATCGCCCCCGTACCGCTCACTCCTCCGCCTCCAGCGCGGCCAGCGCCCGGCGGGCCACCTCCCGGCCGATCGGCAGCGAGGCGGTCGCGGCGGGGGAGGGGGCGTTGAGGACGTGCACCAGGCGGCGCGGGGAGCGCGGGTCGGCCGGGTCGAAGCCGGCGAACGCGAAGTCGTCCAGCAGTGAGCCGTCCCGGGCGACGGCCTGCGCGCGCACCCCGGCGGTGGTCGGCACCAGGTCGTCGGCGGTCACGGCGGGCAGCAGCCGCTGGACGGCGGTGGTGAACGCCCGCTTGGACAGCGAGCGGTGCAGCTCGCCGACCTCGTACCGCCAGTGCCGCCGCAGGATCCGCCAGGTGCCGGGGAAGGCCAGCGTGCCGGCCAGGTCGCGCGGGCGGACCGTCCGCCAGTCGTACCCCTCGCGGGCCAGCGCGGGCACGGCGTTCGGGCCGACGTGGACGTCCCCGTGGACGCCCCGGGTCAGGTGCACGCCGAGGAAGGGGAACGCCGGGTCGGGCACCGGGTAGACCAGGCCGCGCACCAATTCGCGTCGTTCCTTGACGAGTTCGTAGTACTCGCCGCGGAACGGCACGATCCGCAGGCCCGGGTCGTCGCCGGCCAGCCGGGCGATCCGGTCGCTGTGCAGCCCGGCGCAGTTCACCAGCACCCGGCAGCGCAGTTCGCCGGTGGAGGTCTGCACCGTCACCCCGTCCGCCCGCCGGTCCACCGCCCGCAGCTCGCAGCCCGGCCGCAGTACGGCGCCCGCCTCCCGGGCCAGCCGGGCGTAGGCCGTGGCGACGGCCGGGAAGTCGCAGATGCCGGTGGTGGCGACGTGCAGGCCGGCCAGGCCGGTGACCTCCGGCTCGTGGCGGGCGATCCCGGCCCGGTCCAGCTCGGTGACCGGGATGCCGTTCGCCCGCCCGCGCTCGGCCAGCGCCGCCAGCCGCGGCAGTTCGTCGGCGCGGGTGGCGACGACGAGCTTGCCGGTCACCTCGTGCGGGACCCCGTGCTCGCGGCAGAAGTCGACCATCTCGGCGGCGCCCGCGACGGCGAACCGCGCCTTGTACGAGCCGGGCCGGTAGTAGAGGCCGCTGTGGATCACCCCGCTGTTGCGCCCGGTCTGGTGGGCGGCGAAGCCGGGCTCCTTCTCCAGCACCGCGATCCGCAGCTCCGGCCGGGCCGCCGTCAGCGCGTACGCCGTCCCGAGTCCGACGATCCCGCCGCCCACCACCAGCACGTCGAAGTCGTACGTCACTGCCGCTCCTCGCAGTCCGCCCGGCCGGCCCCCGCCCGTTGCCGGGCCCGGGGCCGAGTTCGCCGCCGATGCTGCCACGGCGGGCGGGAGCGGTCGAGGGTGCGTGAACCGGTGGACGGCCTCCCGGCGCACGCGAGGCGGTCACGCCGGGGCGACGATCACCGCCCGGGCGCGCTCGGCCAGTTCGCGGACCCGCCGCTCGCCCTGGAAGGGCTCAAGGCGGCGCAGCATCTCGACCACGTACTCCCGGCTGCGCTGCGAGGAGATCCGGCCGGCCACCTCGACGGCGCGCTCGCCGGCAGCGACCGCGGCGTCCAGGTTGCCCGCCTCGGCCTCGGCCATCGCCGAGACGACGAGCCGCAGTCCGTGCGAGCGGACGAAGCCCTCGGTGGGCTTGGCCAGCGCCTCGCGGGTGAACTGCCGCACCTTGGCGGGCACCCCGAGGTCCCGGAAGCACTCGGCGGCGTCGGCGGCGAGGCGGTCGTAGGCGTAGAAGTCGATCCACGAGGGATCCGGGTCACCGGCGCGCGCTCGTTCGAGTGCGCTCTCCGCCGCGCCGAGCGCCGTCGCGCACGCCGCCGCATTGCGGGCCTTGGCCTGGGCCCGTGCCTCCACCAGGTGGAAGAAGCTCATCGTCCGGGCGGTGGCGAGGCCCCGGTTGCGCTCCAGGGCGGCCTGCGCGAGGTCCACCGCCTCCTCGGCGAAGCCGCGGTAGCCCGCCTGGAGGCTCATCGAGGCGAGCACGTAGCCGCCGAGCGGCACGTCGGCGGCGGCCCTGGCCAGGCGCAGGGCCTGGATGTAGTAGCGCTGGGCGGCCTCGTGCTGCCCGGTGTCGAAGGCCATCCACCCGGCCAGCCTGGTGAGTTCGGCCGTCGCGCCGAACAGCGCCCGGCCGACCGCGTCGCTGTACGAGGCGAGCAGCAGCGGTGCCGCCTCCACCCGCAGGCACTCCGGCACCATGGACGAACGCCAGTCCCCGCCGCCGTACTTGGAGTCCCAGCGGCGCGCCTCCTGGGCGGCCTCGCGGAGCTTGGCGGCGTCCGAGTGGCCGACCCGGAAGGGCGCCGACTCGCTCGCGGCGCGCGGCACCTCGCGGGCCACCGAGCCGTCCGCGGGGTTGATCAGCCAGCGGGAGACGGGCGTCGCGTAGGCGGCGACCGAGAAGGTGCCCGCCAGGCTGTCGCTCCAGCGCCCGCCGCCGGGCCCGCGGCGCAGGTCGAGGTCGACCCGCCACAGGTCGGTGGCCGAGCGGACCGCCTCGGAGACCTCCCGGGGGAAGGCCAGGCCGAGTTCGGGTGCCGGGTCGGTGTCGCCGAGCCCGATCTCCTCCAGCGGGACGGGCCGGCCGAGCTTGCCGCCGATGGCGGTGGCGATCAGGTGCGGGACGGGCCCCTGCGGGACCATGCCCTTGCCCACCCAACGGGCCACCGAGGTCTTGTCGTAGCGCAGCGTCAGCCCGCGCTGGGCGCCGAGGTCGTTGACCCGGCGGGCCAGCCCCGCGTTGCTGATCTGGGCGAGGGACAGGAGCGTGCCGAGCCGTTCGTTCGGTCCTCGTGGGCTGACGGTCATGGTGGCGGCGGCACCTCCTGCGGCCTTGTGCGCGGGGCCCGGGCGGCACCGGGCCGTAGCTGCTGTACCTAGAGTAGTCGGACGCGTTCCGACGGTTAAGAGGCCTCATTCCGGATGGCGGGATCGCGCACCCGGCGCCCCCGCGCGGTGAGTTCGCGGGACCGGGCCGGGACCGCCGGGAACGGACCGGGGTCGCCGCGCGCCGGAGCGTCGTGCTCCGGTCCCGTGTTCACGTGCGCCCGGCCGTGCCCCCTGGCCCGACCGGCGGCGCGGCGATTCGCTGGTGGTCGTGGGTCGGCCCGCCGTCGAGGACCCGGCGGGCCGGGGGATGCCGCCGCCTCAATCCCCGCGGGTGGCGGCGAAGTCCGGGAGGGCATGCGGATGCCCTCCCGGGCTCGACGACGCCTTTCGGCCATCTCGCGATGCCCATGCCAAAGGCGTCCTCGCGGGCGGTCCGGGCCATGGAGGGGGAGGCCCGGCCCGCCCGGCGGAGAACGACGCCCACCGCCCACCGAACGGATCCGGCCGCATGCCGGCGCCGGCCGCACCGCCGTGCCGGGGAGAGCGGCCGCCGTCGCTTCGGACCCGCACGTTCCGCGTGCCCGGGCTCCGAACTCCCGCGGCGCGCAACCGGAACCGACAACACCGGTCACCGCGGCGCCAACCGGTGGCACGATGTCTCCTGACGGCGCGCCGGAACGGACCGGGCAGCCGCCGCGGCGCACGCGACGAGCCGGCCCGGGGCTGCCCGCCGGCGGACGTGCCGCACGGCGGCAGGTCCTCGTCCGGTGGAGGCGCGATGCGGTGGCTGACGGGCTGGAGCACGGGCGCGCCCCGTGCGGGCGCACCGGCGCACGAAGCGCTCGCAACGGTCGCGCCGATCGCCGCGCACGCCCTCTGGACCGGCGCCAACCCGCTCTGGGCGGTGGGCGACTGGCGTCCCGAGGAGATCCGCCTCGTCACCCTCCGGCCCGGCGCCCGCGCCGCCGTCACCGGCGGGTTCGCCGCCCCCGACCCCGTCGAGGACACCCCCGCCACCACCCGGCTCGCCGTGCTCGGCCACTGCGGCGCCACCGACGCCGAACTCGCCGCCGGCCTCGCGGCCGCCCGCGGCGGCGCCGTCCGCCACCTCACCGCCTGGCCCGGCAGCTACACCGTCGTGCTGCGCACCGGCACCCGCTCCACCCTGCTGCTCACCGACCTGGCCGGCGCCCAGCAGGTCTTCCACACCCCCTGGTGCGGCGGCACCGCGTACGCCACCGCGGCCCTCCCGCTCGCCGACCTGGTCGGCGCGCCCCTCGACACCGGCCACCTCGCCGCCCGGCTCGCCTGCCCCGAGTCGCCCGAGGCCCTCGGCACCGGCACCCCCTACCTCGGCGTCCAGCGGGTGCCGCCCGGCCACGTGCTCGCCGTCCGCGGCGGCCGGCCCTACCTCGACCCCTACGACGAGCCCGGCGGCAGCGCCGACCAGCCGCGCGGGGAGGCCCCCGCGGTGCGCGAACTCACGCGCGCCCTGCTGGAATCCGTCCGCTCCCGGGTCCGCACCACCACGCCCGCCCCGCCCGGCGGCGGCCGCCCCCGGCTCGGCGTCGACCTCTCGTACGGCACGGCGTCCGCGACCGTCGCCCTGCTCGCCGCCGCGGTGCCGCTGCCGCCCGCGCCCCAGCCGGCCTCGCCTCCGGGCGGCGAGCAGGAGCCCGGCGCGGCGACGGCAGGCGGCGTGCGGACGGGCGGTGTGCGGACGGGCGCACGGACAGGAGGTGCGCGGACGGGCGCGGTCAAGGGCTCCTGGGCCCGTACGGCCGCCCAGGAGCCCGCCGCCCCCGAACAGCTCGCCGCCGTCACGCTCGGCGAGACCGAACCCCCGGCCACTCTCGCGCTCGCCCCCGACACGCCCCGGCTGCGGCACACCGTGCTCGACCCTGGCCCCGACGCCCTCCCCTACGCGAGCCTGCGCACCGACCCGCAGTCCGGGCGGCTCACCGACGAACCCGGCCCCGAACTCGTCGCCGCCGCCCGCGCCGAGGCCCGCTTCGACGCCGGCGGCACCGACCACCTCACCGGCTACGGCGCCCGCCAGGTCCTCGACGGGCACCCGGCCCGGCTCGCCGACCTCATCCGGGCCGGCCGACCCCGCGAACTCCTGCCGCCCGTCGCGGCGTTGGCGGGCGTCGACCGCGCCGCGGCCGGCGTCCTCACGGGTGCGCTGCGCACCCCGCTCACCGTCGTCCGGGCCGCCCACCGGCTCTCCCGGATCCGCTACGCGGAGGCCCTGGACGACGCCGCGGCGAAGCTGACGGCCCGGCACGTCCCCGACGGCGGCGGCACGGCGGGCCACCGCTCGGCCGGCGACCTCGCCTGGTGCGTCCCGGGCCCGGCCGCCCGCTGGCTCTCCGACGACGCGCTCTCCGCGGTCGCCCTGCGGCTCCGCCTGGCGGCGCGCAGACCGGCGCCCGAGGAACACCCGGGCGCGCGGCGGGCCCGGCACGCCCTCCACCGGCAGGCGCACTCCTTCCGCACGCTCGTCCACGCGGCCGAACAGCCGGGCCAGCGCCTCCACGCCCCCTTCCTGGACAACCAGGTGGTCCGCGCCGCCCGCCTCCTCCCCGACGACGTCCGCCTCCAGCCCGGGGCCCGGCACGCCCTCCTGCACGCCGTCCTCACCGGCGCCGGCCGCACCGACCTCCCGCCCGACTGGGGCCGCGGCCCCCGCCCCGACCGCACCGCCCCCGCCCGCGCGGGCCTGCGCCTCGCCGCGGACGGCCTGGCCGAGCTCTTCGACGCCCCCCTCCTCGCCGAGGCCGGCCTCATCGACCTCCCCGCCGTCCGCGCCGGCCTCGCCGACCCCGCCACCCTCCGCTCGCCGCACGCCCTCGCGGGCCTCGCCGACCTGGTCTCCACCGAACTCTGGCTCCGCCGCGTCCGCGCCCGCCGCCACGGCGCCTGCTGGACCGGCCTCCCCCAGCCCACGCATCCCGCCCTCACCTACTGAAACCCGCCCGCCGTCACCCCACCCCTACGCACCCAGGCGCACCCCAAGCGCCCCACGCCCCCACCGGCCCCCAACCCGCCCAGGCGCACCACGATCACCACGCGCTCCTAGCCCGCCACCACCCGCCCCGCTGGGGCGCAGCACCTCGCCATCACCCGCCCCGATCGCCCGCGGCCCTCGTCCGACCCAGGCGCACCACGATCACCACGCACCCCGCCTCTTTGGCCGACTCGCCACCAACCGCATCCGGCCACCGGCAAGCCGGCGACCCCCGACCACCCCTTGCGGGCCGCTCACCTCTCCGCCCGGCTCGGCAGGAGCCCGCGCCTCCCGCCATCTCCCGACCCGACCTGCCCCGCCGCCCGGCTCGGCAGGAGCTCTCGTCTCGGCTGCGTCCCCGCCCGCCTCTCCGCCCGACTCGGCAGGAGCCCTCGCCCCGGCCACATTCCGCCGCCCAGCTCGGAGAGCTTCCGCCCCAGCGCCCCCTCGCCCGCCGCCCAGGAGCCCTCGCCCCCCATCTCCCCACCCCCGCCGCGCGGCTCGGAGAACTTCTGCCCCAGCGCCCACTCGGCTGCGTCCCCGCCCGCCCCGTCGCGCGGCTCCCAGGGGCCCTCGTCCCCCATTACCCCACCCCCGCCGCCCGGCTCGGAGAGTTTCCACCCCAGCGCCCACTCGGCTGCCCCCTCGCCCGGCTCGGCAGGAGCCCTCGCCCCCCATCTCCCCACCTCCGCCGCGCGGCTCGGCGGCCCCCCGTGCGGGGCGGGTGATGATGGCGGGGTTGCCGTTGAGCGCGGGTGTGAGGAGGCGGTCGTGGTCGGGGTGAGCCAGGAGGAGCCGGTGCCGGTGGTGCTGTCGGTGCTCGGGCGGCCGCCGACGGGGCGACCGCCCGGGGTGCTGGCGGCGTGCGACGGGTCGGACGGTTCGTTGTGGGCGCTGGACCGGGCGATGACGGAGGCGGAGCTGTTCGGTCTGCCGCTGTACGTCCTCGCGGTGGTGAACCCGGCGCCGGCCGGTTACCCGCCCGGGATGGCGGAGCTGGTGCAGGAGAGCGTCGAGACGCTGGTGGAGAGCATGGCGGACGGTCTGCGCCGGTCCGTCGCCGCCGTGCAGCAGCAGCGTTCGCGCCCGTACGCGGGGGAGTTGTCGTTGCACGTGGTGCTGGGGAACGTGATCGAGGTGCTGCTGGAGGCGTCGGCCCGCCAGCACACCCTGGTGCTCGGCACCCGCGGCAACGGCGGTTTCAACCGGCTGCTCCTGGGGTCGGTGAGCACGGCCGCCGTCCACCACGCGGCCTGCCCGGTGCTGGTGGTGCCGGCGCCGTCGCAGGTCTGAGTCGTCGGGAATGTCCCGAGATGGTTCATCGTTCACCTATCTCGTCAGACGCATCCCCACCCCTGGAGCCCCCGTCATGAAGGTCGAGATCTACTCCGACATCGCCTGCCCCTGGTGCTACATCGGCAAGCGCCGCTTCGAGGAGGCGCTGGACGGTTTCGCGGGCAAGGAGGGCGTCGAGGTGGTCTACCGGCCGTACCAGCTGGTCCCGGACGCGCCGGCGACGGCGAGCCCGCACCGGGAGTGGCTGGCCGAGCGGTACGGCCCGCAGTCCGTCGCGATGGACGCCCGCGTCGCCGAGCTGGGCCGGGCCGAGGGCATCACGTACGACTTCGACGCCGCGCTGCACGCGAACACGTTCCTCGGCCACCGCCTCCTGCACCTCGCGGAGACGGAGTACGGCGCCGCCGCCCAGGGGCGGCTGAAGGAGGCGCTGCTGAAGGCGCACTTCACCGACGGCGTCGACGTCGGCGACCGCGCCGCGCTCACGGACGTCGCGGTGGCCGCGGGTCTGGACCGCGAGCGCGTGGCGGCCTACCTCGCGGGCGACGAGGGCACCGCAGAGGTGCGCGCGCAGCTGGCGGAGGCCCGGGAGCTGGGCATCACCGCCGTCCCGACCTTCGTGTTCGAGGGCAAGTGGGCGGTGCAGGGCGGCCAGGAGGCCGAGACCTTCCGCCAGGTGCTGGAGCAGGTGGCCGCCGAGATCGGCGAGCGCAGGCCGGCTCCCGTCCAGGTCGCCCCGGCCGGGGAGGCCTGCGCGGACGGCGCCTGCGCGATCTGACCGCCACCAGGCGGCCCCCGGAGGCCCGCTTCAGGAGTGCTCGTTCACGAGCACCTGAAGCGGGCCTCCGCCCAGTCGGCCACGTTCAGTGCCGACCAGACCCCGTGCACCGGCGTGACGACCAGCCGGATCGACGTCTGTCCGGCGAGGGGCACGTGCACGGGCACCGCGTCGTCCCCGGCCGCGAGCGCGGGGGAGCGCCACAGGGTGCTGCCGTCGCCGCCCTGCACCGAGAAGACGACGCCGCCGGGCGACACCGTCAGGTCGTCGAGGCCGGCGACGGCGTCGAAGGACGTGCAGGCGCGGTTGAGGTCGATCTGCGTGGTGGCGGGGGCGTGCACGGTGAGGGCGTGCGGGTGGTGGTCGCCGCCGATCCAGGCGCCGTCGTGCTGCCAGAACCAGTCCGTGCCCTTCTGCCGGATGGCGGGTCCGGTCGGCGGGACCCGGTTGTTGCCGGGCTTGTGGACGGGCAGCGAGTCGGCCCAGAAGTCGGTGGGCCCGGGCGGCGTCGGCGGCGTGACGGTCGGCGTCGGCACCGGGGGCACGGTCGGCGCGGGCACGGTCGGGGTCGGGACGGGCGGCACCTCGGGCGTGGGCACGACCGGCGTCTCGGGGACCGGCACGGCGGGCGGTGTGACGACCGGACGGGCGTGCGTGGGGGCCGGCGCGCTCGTGGTCGCGGGCGGCGGCGTGGTCTTGCGCGCGGGGCTCGGGACGGACGACGGCGTCGGCGTCGGCGTCGGCTTGGGGGAGGGGGCGGGCGGTGGCACGGGCGCCGGTGCGGCGCTGCTCGGGGCGGGCGCCGGTGCCGCGGGTGCGGGCGGCTCCGGGGCCGGGGCGGCGGGGGACGCGGACGCGGTGGGCGCCGCGACCGGGGGCCGGGCCT
Source organism: Kitasatospora sp. NPDC059747 (assembly GCF_042732955.1). Classification (NCBI taxonomy): domain Bacteria; kingdom Bacillati; phylum Actinomycetota; class Actinomycetes; order Kitasatosporales; family Streptomycetaceae; genus Kitasatospora; species Kitasatospora sp. NPDC059747. The sequence goes on from NZ_JBHWGV010000008.1 coordinate 140,591, forward strand.
CGGGCGAGGCGGTGAGCGCGTAGGCGGCGACGGCGGCCGCGGCCACCGCGACGGCGGCGGCGATGCCGGCCTTGGCGGCCGTGCCGAGGCCCTCCGCGGCGACCGCGCCGGCCCCGGACCCGCTCCCGCCGGCCGCGCCCCCGGCACCGGCCGCGCCGGCACCGGCACCTGCTCCGGCACCCGCACCACCGGTACCGGCCGCGGACCCGGCGGCGGCTCCCGTCGTGCCCGCCGTCGTGCCCGCCGTCGACCCGGCCGTCGCCGCGGCCGTCCCGACGGCGGCGCCACCGACCGCGGCGGCACCCCCCACCGCGGCCGCGGCGGCGCCGAACCCGCCGACGCCGACCCAGACCAGCACCCCGCCGGGCAGCAGCGCGCGCAGACCGGTGTTGATCTCGGACAGTTCGAGGTAGGCCGCCGTGCAGCGGTCGCACTCCTTGAGGTGCCGTCCGACGTCCGCCGAGGCCCGCTTGCGCAGCGAGCCGCGCGCGTACGCGCCGAGCCGGTTGGCGTACCCCTCGCACGCCCTGTCCTGGCTGCCGGAGACGTGGGCCTGGAGGAACGCGGCGGCCAGGCGGTCGCGGGCCCGGTGGGCCTGGACGGCGGTGGCGTTGGCGGTCTTGCCGAGCATCACCGCGACGGTCTTCGGGGACTCGCGTTCGACCTCGGTGTGCCAGAGCACGACCCGGTCGTCCTCGGGCAGTTCGGCGTAGGCCTGCATGACCATGCGCTGGTCGGCCATGGCCATCGCCCAGGCATCGGCTCCCGGGTCGGCCAGGTCGAGGTCGACGACGGCGGCCGAGCTCTGGGCGAACACGCCGAAGTCGTCGACGAGTTGTTCGCGCCGCTCGCTGCGGGTCCAGGCCGCGGCGACGTTGCGCACGGCGGTCAGCAGGTAGGCGCGGACCGCGAACTCGGGGCCCTTGCCCGCCCTGAGCGCCTGCAGGGTGCGGGCGAACACCTCGCCCGCGAGGTCCTCGGCGGTGAAGCTGTCCCGGCAGCAGGTGCGCGCGTAGCGGCGGACGGAGTCGACGTGCCGGCGGTAGATCTCCTCGTACGCGGTGTCGTCGCCGGCCCGCACCCGGGCGGTCAACTCGGCGTCGGAGGGCGGGCGCTCGCCGTCGACCGGGTCGGCGGGGGCGGGCACCGTGGGGCGGGCACGGCGGCTGCCGCCGACGAAGGCCTCGGGGGCGACGCCACCGCGGCCGGCCGGTGCCTGGCCGGGCACCCGGCCCGACGGGAGGGCGGCGGCGGAGGCGGACAGCGACTCGCGGCTGGGCATCCCGGCCTGGTCGGGGACGTGGCCGGTGGCCGGTCCCGCGGCCGATCCCGGCGCGGCGCCGGGCACTTGGCCGGACGCGCGGCCGGGCACGCCGGAGGACGACGCGTCGGACCCCTCCGCCGGCCCGCCGGAGTGACCGCCGACGGCGCCGTCCGGCGAACCGCCCGCGTGTCCGCCCGCATGACCGCCGGCACGGCCGTCAGCGCGGCCGAAGTCGAGCCCGTATCCGTAGTCGTTCTGTTCCTCGGCGCTCACAACGGACCCCAGCCTCCACGACAGCCCCCGTAGCGCGGCAGAGCACGCGGGCGTGCGTGGGCGCGCGGTCCCCCGTCGTACGGCGCCGACGGCGCTCGAAGGGCGCGCATCGGGACATTGGCTCCAACCACGGGCAAAGGATGGCATAGCGCAGGGAAGGGCGGTAGCCGGACCGGCCGGTACCCACTCTTCCGAGGGGACGTCGCGGAGGTGTTCGCCCAGCGCACGACAGCCGGTTGTGCGACGCCCGCACCCGGCGCGCGCCCAGTGCCCGCGCGCCGGTCACTCGTCCAACTCCCTTACCGGTCACGGCAGCCCGCCGTGCCGGGCCGACCCGCAGGCCGTGCCCGGGATCACCGGCCCCGGCGGGCGCGAGCCCGCCCGTGGGCCGTCAACGCGCCCGCAGGCCGTCCAGCAGGATCTGCAGCAGCCGGTCCGAGGGCCCGGCCACCGCGTGCCCGTCCGGCTGCGGCCCGCCGACCACGACGCCCGGCACCCCGGCCACCGCCGGCACCGTCCGCGCCGCGTGCACCGGCACCGACGCGGTCAGCACCAGGACGACGTCCGCGACCGTGACGCCCGGCCGCAGTTCGCCCGCCGCGCCCGCCCTGGCCACCAGGGCGGCCAGCAGCTGGAGAAGCAGCCGCGGATCGGCGTCCGCCGCCGTCGCGTCGGCCGCCGTCCGCGCCTCGTCGCCGCGCAGGTCGAACCGGGCGGAGAGCGCCTGTTCGGGCGCCCGCTGCTCGGGCACCCGGCCCAGCTCCTCGGCGTACCGGAACGCCTCCGGCGGCAGCAGCCGCCCGGCGCCCGTGCTCACCGCGCGCGCCAGGTACCCGGCCAGCGACTCCCAGGCACCGCCGCCGCCGTACAGCGACTCGCGCGCCTGTGCCGTCAGCCAGGCCACCTCCTCGGCGGCGATCCGCTGGACCAGCACCTCCTTGCTCGGGAAGCGCCGGTACACCGTGCCGACGCCGACCCCGGCGCGGCGGGCGACCTCCTCCATCGGTGCGCCGTAGCCGAATTCGCCGAACACCTCCCGGGCGGCGCGCAGCACGCTCTCCAGGTTCCGCCGCGCGTCCACCCGTAGCCGGGCACCCGGCACGGCGGCCTGCAAGGGCTCCGCCCGGTACGGGACACCGGCGTACGAGACCGCCGACACCCCGTGCTGCGGCGGCAGTTCCACCGGCCCGCGCTGCTCCGGCACCGTGCCCTGGACGACGTGCGGTGCACCCGCCCGCCCCAACATCTGTTCCTGCTCCATCATCTCAACTCTCCCCCGCAGGCGTCCGATCCCGGACCCTGTCGTCGCCCGCCCCTGCACCCCCCGGTGCAAGCTCAGCCCGTCAGAAGTGACCTGATGACCCATTGCTCGTGCCGCCCGTCCCGTTCCGGTGACCACGGTCGTGCCACCGGGCCGGGCCACGCGTCCGGCTCGGTGCGTCGGCACCGTCCGGGGCCTCGTCCGGGAACTACCCTTCCCCGGATGACTGTCCCGCAGTCGGGTTCTCGCGCCAACGCTGGAACTGGCCGTAGTGGCCGCTCCACGGTGCGTCGCCGCCGGTTGTCATGGCGGTGGCCGCTCCAGCACACAATCCGACCATAGTTCACGGCTCTCCGAAGCCGAAAGTGCGTCAGAAAGTCACCCGGACAGCACAACTGGCCACACCGGTCACTCGCGCCGCATCCGGCCCCGTACGGACTGTGGACAAGACGGCCCCCCACGGTCCTTCATAGGGGGGCGCGTCGGGGGATACCCCCCGAACGGGGGACGGCCCGGACTCCGTGACCGGGACGGAACACCACACGAACGCGACACCGTCCGGAGGTGCACCATAAGGATCCTGATCGCCGGAGGCGGCTGCGCCGGGACGGCCACCGCGCTCCACCTCCAGCGCGGCCTGCGCGACCGGCTGCGCCGGGGCGAGGTGGAGATCACCGTCGTCGAACCCCAGGCCTACCTCACGTACCACCCGCTGCTCGCCGAGGTGGCGGCCGGCTCGATCGACCCGCGGCATGTGGTCGTGCCGCTCCGCCGGGCCCTGCCGGACTGCCGGGTGCTCACCGCGAGGATCACCCGGATCGAGCACGCCGCCCGCCGGGCCCTGGCCGACGCGGCGGCCCCCGGCGAGCCCCCCACGCCGATCGAACTCCCGTACGACGTCCTGGTGGTGGCGCCCGGCTCGGTCTCCAGGACGGCCCCGGTGCCCGGCCTCGCCGAGTGCGGCCGGGGCTTCTCGACCGTCGCCGAGGCGGTCGGCCTGCGCAACCACGTCCTCGAACAGCTGGACCTCGCGTCCGCCACCCGGGACCCGGCCCTGCGCCAGTCCGCCCTCACCTTCGTCTTCGTCGGCGCCGGGTACGCGGGCGTCGGCGCGCTCGCCGAACTGGAGGACATGGCCAGGTACGCGGTGCGCGGCTACCACAACGTCGCCCCGGAGGACCTGCACTGGGTGTTGGTCGAGGCCACCGACCGGATCCTCGCCGAGGAGTCGCCCGAACTCGCCGCGCACACCCTCGGCCAGCTGCGCGAACGCGGCGTCGACGTCCGGCTGCGCACCACGCTGGAATCGGCGGCCGGCCAGGTCGTCGCCCTGTCCGACGGCAGCCGCTTCGCCGCCCGCACCCTGGTCTGGACGGCCGGCGTGCGCCCGTCCCCGCTGCTGCGCGACACCGACCTGCCGCTGGACACCGCCGGCCGGGTGCGCTGCCTGCCCACCCTCCAGGTCGTCGGCCCGGACGGACGCGCGCTGCCCGGCGTCTGGGCGGCCGGCGACTGCGCGGCCGTGCCCGACCCGCACGCGGACGGCGCCCCCTGCGCACCCAACGCCCAGCACGCCTTCGCCCAGGCCGAACTGCTCGCCCGCAACGTCGCCGTCGCCCTGGACGGCGGACCGCACTCGCCCGACCTCGCCGCCTACGGGCCGGGCCCGGCCGCCTGTTCGACCTCGCTCGGCCTGCGCCGCGCCGTCGCCCACACCCGGCGCGGCGGGCGCCTCACCGGACGCCGCGCCTGGTGGCTGCACCGCGCCCGGCACCTGCGCCGGCTGCCGAGCGCGGACCGGCGGGTGCGGGTGCTGATGGACTGGGTGCTGGGCGGGCTGTTCTCCCGGGAGGTCGTCTCGCTCGGCACCCTGGAGCACCCGCGTTCGGAATTCGAGGCGGGGTTCGGACCGGGCCCCGAACGCGGGCCGGACGCCCCGGCGTGACGGACCGGACGGCCACGCCGAGCGCGCGCGACTTCCGGAATCGGCCCTCCGCCTGACAGGATCAGCCCCAACCGAGTCATTACCCCGTGTGCTGATGTGTACACAAAAAGTGATGATATGACTGGAAAACGAGGAAGCGGCCGTCGTTTGAACCTCATGCGCTGGAGCGCCCGGCTCACCGGAGTCCCCTGGCGTGCCGCCCCGCAGACCGCGGTCGGCACGGAGGACGGCGTGCCCTCCGGCGACGTCGTGGTCCCGGGCCCGCGCGACCCGACCAGCCTCGCCACCGCGGCCGAACTCCTCGACCCGCACAAACCCCAGCACCTGCGCGAGGTCCTCAACCGGATCCCCGCCCCCGTCGCCGTCACCTACGGCCCCCTGCACCAGCTCGCCTACGCCAACCGCGCCTACCGCGAACTCTTCGGCGAGCGCCCCACCGGCCTGCCCGCGTGCGAGGCCCTGCCCGAGCTCGCCACCCTCGGCGTCCTGCCGCTCATGGACCAGGTCATCCGCGGCGGCCGGCCCCGCAGCGTCAAGGCGCGCTGCATCCTCGGCCTCACCGGCAACCGCTACTACAACGTCTCCTGCGTCCCGCTCGGCGCCGGCGACCCCCGCGACATCCGCGACTCCCGGGACGTTCCCATCGACGGCCCGCCCGCCGGCGTGCTCATCTTCGCCGCGGAGGTCACCGACCAGGTCCTCGCCGCCGCCCGGCTCCGCGAGGCCGAACGCCGCCAGCGCGAGGCCGCCGTCACCCTCCAGCGCAGCCTGCTCCCGCAGAAGCTCGACCAGCCCGCCGACCTCCGCGTCGCCGCCACCTACCAGCCCGGCGGCGCCGAAGCGGCGGTCGGCGGCGACTGGTACGACGTCATCGCCATCGACGGCGGACGCACCGCGCTCGTCATCGGCGACGTGATGGGCCGCGGACTGCGCGCCGCCGCCGTCATGGGCCAGCTGCGCACCGCCGTCCGCGCGTACGCCCGCCTCGACCTCCCGCCGCACGAGGTCATGCGCCTGCTCGACGGCCTCGCCATGGAGATCGACGCCAACCAGATCGCCACCTGCACCTACGCCGTCTGGGACCCGCAGCGCCGCACCCTCTCCTACGCCTCCGCCGGCCACCTCCCGATGCTCCTGCGCTGCCCCGACGGAACCATCCTGCGCAGCGAGGAGCAGAACGGCCCGCCCCTGGGAACCGGCGGCGGCCTGCACGTCTCGCACACCCTGCGCCTCCTGCCCGGCACGACCGGCGTCCTCTATACGGACGGACTCGTCGAACGCCGCGACGAAGACATCGACCAGGGACTCGACCTCCTCGCCCGCACCCTGACCGGCGCGATCGGCGCCCCCGAGGTGATCTGCGCCCGTCTGCTGCGAGCCATGGGCGTGACGTCGGAGCACGACGACGACGTGGCCGTCCTGGCCTTCCAGCTGCCGGCCGACGAGACCGCCGAGGAGGCCCCCGAGGAGGCCCCCAAGGAGCGGGAACCCGTGCTTGACTCGGTCTCCGGAGAGGTCTAGAGTTCTTCGAGTTGCCTGACAGGGAGCACCGGACACGCATCGGCGCGGACGGTCCCGGGGCGGCCAATCCTCTGAAACACCACTTCCCGGTCCGGGCTGGGTCGCGTCTTGTCGCGGCTCGGTGCGTATTCGGCGTGCGCGTTTAATTGGATTGCGGTCGGACTTCGGCTGGATTCGCTTTTCGGAGCGGGGATCGGCTAGAGTTTGAAACGTCGGACGGGGCATCAAGTCCCGGAAGACACCGGCGAGTTGGATGACGAAGCCCCGGAAAACGGAGCGGAAAACATCTGATAAGCTGGAAACACGAAAGAACGAAGCGCCCGGAGGGCCCGCTGGAAGGCGGCTCGAAGGAAGCGTCCGTTCCTTGAGAACTCAACAGCGTGCCAAAAGTCAACGCCAGATATGTTGACATCCCCGGCCTCGATCACTTGATCGGGGTTGGAGATTCCTTTTGAAATAACACTAGCGAGGACGCAGTGCGCGGGACCGCCCTATTCCGGTGGTTGCCGTGCCGCTCAACGCGGGTGTGGACCCGATTACGGGTATACATTCACGGAGAGTTTGATCCTGGCTCAGGACGAACGCTGGCGGCGTGCTTAACACATGCAAGTCGAACGGTGAAGCCCTTCGGGGTGGATCAGT